>NZ_BTPU01000020.1:0-137964 GCF_036985595.1 Vallitalea maricola
AACATATACATATACTATTTTCAAAATCCACGTCCGAACAAAACATTTTTTCGACCCACTTCCACTAAAATTCAATTCTTCAAAAGCTTTTATTGTTGAAGCGATTAATTAAATGGTATATAATTAATAAAAGTAGAACTGAAAATATGATTGAAACATATAAGTGATTAATAATTATTCGAATTGAGAAATAGAATATAATTATAGTAATTTTCATTCATATTTTAGATACTACATGGTATAATTACTCTAGGCTATATGAAGGTTTACTATTGTTGCATTGGTGTTAAGTAAGAGATATAAGGTGATATTATTGAGGATTGGTTTTTTTGATTCAGGGATAGGTGGAATAACAGTTTTAAATGAAGCCCTTAAAATGCTACCAAATGAAGAATATATATATTATGCGGATTCAATTAATGCTCCTTATGGGATTAAGCCAAAGGAAGTAGTTAAGAAATACATATATAATGTGGTTGAATTTCTTATATCTGAGGATATTGATGTTTTAGTTATTGCGTGTAATACAGCTACTAGTATAGCGGTCAAGGAATTAAGGAAAATCTATGATATTCCTATAATTGGAATGGAACCTGCTGTAAAATATGCTGTAGAACGTGATAAAGATATGAGAATTCTCGTAACAGCAACTGATTTGACTCTAAAGGAAGAGAAATATCAGAAGCTGGTGGAGAGAGTTGATAATGAGTCGAGGGTTGATTCGTTAGCACTTCCAAAACTAGTTGAATATGCTGAGGATTTCATATTTGAAAAAGAAGAAGTTGTACCTTATCTAAGAAAACAGTTAGAGCCGTTTGATTGGAGTAAGTATGGTTCTGTTGTACTTGGTTGTACACATTTTCCATTTTATAAAAGTTATTTTAGGGAGATTTTACCGGGACATGTGAAAATATTGGATGGCAATGTAGGTACTATCAGGCACCTAAAAGATATCTTAGATAAAAATAATAACTCTTATGGTAGCGGGGATAAAAAAATGACATTCTATTATTCAGGTATAAAAGATGAGGATAACAGTATTTTGAAGAAATATCTTAACAAACTATAGAGTTATAGTTACAGTAATTTATTAAGATAAAGATTGGAGTAGAATAAATGGGTAAAAAAATTTTAAAAGAAGTAAAAGATATTATTATATTTGCAGTTATAGTTATTGTTAGTGTAGTAGTCATTCAGAGTTACGCATTGGCATCAACTAAGGTTCAACAACATTCTATGGAAACTACTTTAATGGAAAATGATTTTTTATTTGCTGAGAAGATATCATATATTTTTACAGATCCAGAAGTGGGAGATATCATAGTATTCTTGCAAGAGAGACCCGAAGGTTTTTGGGGGAATCCAATAGGTATCTGTATTGAAGACACTTTAGGAAAATTTAAAAGGGATGATCCTAGGATGAGATATGTAAAAAGAGTAATAGGTTTATCAGGAGATAAAGTTGACATAAGAGATGGTAAAGTATTTGTTAATGGGGAGCAATTAGAGGAATCCTATACAAAAGGTATGACAGATGCTAGGAACATTGAATTTCCTTTAGTAGTTCCAGAAGGACAATTATTTGTTCTTGGTGATAACCGAGAATATAGTTGTGACAGTAGAAATTTTGGATGTATAGATAAAGATAATATAGAAGGTAAAGTAGTTTTTAGACTATGGCCTCTTAATAAGATGAGAGCATTTTAAGAATAACAGTTTTATTAGTAACTTTTTAATAAATATAGCTTCTGCTATATCATGTGTTACTAATAAAGCTGTTTTATTTTCTTTTTTTATTATAGTACCTATTTCATCTCCAGCAGATAGCCTTGTCTGGTAATCAAGTGCTGCAAAAGGTTCGTCTAATAATAATATTTCAGGCTTTAATGCTAGAGTCCTGATAAGAGCTGCTCTTTGTCTCATCCCCCCTGAAAGTTGCGATGGTTTATAATTTTTGAAATTATGTAAACCATATTGTTTGAGTAAATTATCTATATATTCAAGATTCTCAGTAGTCAGTTTATTATTTATTTCTAAGCCAAGCAATACATTTCTATACACTGTTCTCCATTCAAAAAGGTGATCTTTTTGCAGCATATATCCAATGTAATGAGAATCATTATTTATCAAAGACTTATCAAGGACAACTTCTCCAATTGAAGGCTGTATCAGGCTAGATATAACTGATAATAGAGTGGATTTGCCACAACCACTTGGACCTACAATACTGATAAATTCTCCTTTATTAATCATAAGGTTAATGTTTTCTAGAGTCTTTGTTTCGCCTTTTGGGGTGTGATACGTATATGATAGATTTTGAATCTTAACTAAAGGAGACATATGGACCTCCAACTTATTTTAGATATACTATATTGTATTAGAATATATATTGTTTTGTGTTAGATATAAGGTTAAAGTAGAGAAAAAATACTATTATAGGTAGAAGTATTTTTGGTAATGTGATATCATATATAGTAGTTAAACTATTATATATAAAAGCAAAGGTGGATATATGAAAAAAATTACGCTGGATATCAAGCAGAAGAATGTCTTTTTAATATGTATTGCATTACGAAATATCTTTGAAGCGATAGCTATGCCAGGGAATCTCGTATTAACAAGTTTTATGATTTTTCTAGGGCTGGCGGATTATGAGATGGGATATATTCTTGGCTTCATAGCTTTAACCAATATATTTCAGTTGTTTTCACCATTGATATATGAAAAGTTTGGAAGTCCTAAGAAGATGGTATTAGTTACAAGAACACTAAGATTCGTTATATTTTATTTGATAATGTTATTACCTTTTTTAGAGAATTCACGGTTTATCATTCTATTATTTATTATATTTACATCAGTGTCTTTTACATCTTTGATGGGAGGAACTTTTTTAGCATGGAATGATAGAATAATACCAATGGACAGGAAAGGAAGATATTACTCTACACGTAATTTGATAGGAAATGGTGTTGGAATAGTTATCCCATTATGTGTTGGTAAGATTCTTGATAATTATGTACATAGTACAAGGTTATTTATGATAATATTCATTGTAAGTATCATATTTGCTATTGGAGAAATACTCATTATTACTAAATTGGAAGATTATCCATTAGTAACTAAGGGTAAACTATCTCTGAAACAAACATTGACCTTGCCGTTAAAAGACACTAAGTACAGACAATTTATTATATTCTCGTTATTATGGATGTTCGCATGGAATTTTGGTAGACCATTTTTTAACATATATGCAATAAAATATGTGAAGCTTTCCTATGGTTTCATTGCTTTTGCATCTAGCTTTACTGCTATAATAAAATTGTTACTTGCAAAAGTTTGGGGAGCAGGTGTTGACCGTTATGGTTTTAAGAAGATTCTTAAGTATACTGGGTTATGTTTTATGGCAACACATTTCTTATGGTTTTTTATTTCTTTAGATTGTCATATAATTTACTTTTTATTTTTCTTATTAAATGGTATATTTATGATAGGATTTAATATAGCTAAGTTCAACGTCAACTTAAAATTAACTGACCATGAGCACAGACTTTCATATATGGCAGTTAATGCAGCTATAACAGCAGTATTTTCTTTTTTAAGTACTAACATAAGTACAATAATCATTAGAGTGATTGATCCATCATGGAAAATATTTTCTTTAGATATTTTTCAATTACTATTCGGTATAGCAGGTATATTATATTTGATTGCTCTGATTTACATAAACAAGAAAGATATATAATACATAGAAAGGTACGGTGATAAAATGTCCTTAACACCAGCCCCAGCTTTAGAAAAAGGGCTAAAAATATTAGAAATAATAGCAAGAGAAGAACAAGTAAGTTTTAATCAGCTTCAATCCATGACAGGTTATAATGTTAGTAGTTTGAATCGTTATCTACATACATTACGTTATCTTGACTATATACAGAAAAACTTGAACAACAAATATATAATAGGATTAAAATTTTTTAGTTTGGCAGAGAAGAGTAACAGATGGCATTTCCTTAAGGAAGTAGCTAAGAAATATTTAGTGGATTTAAGTAACAGGTACGGTATCAGTTTACTGCTTATAGGATATTCTAACGACCAATTCATTGTTTTAACAAAGCAAGCTCACAAGGATAATATTACAATGATGAGTGTTGATACTTGCCGTTATTATGAAGAATCTATCACATGGGCTTTACCATATATTGTTCATCTTGAAGAAGAAGAGCAAAAACGGATTGAAGAAACATATGTAAACAATAATAATAATATATTAGATGATGTGAACCAATTAAAATCACATTTTTTAGAAAATGGATATGTTCTAGATAATGGATTCGTAAATAAGAATATACTACGTATAGGAGTACCATTATATGCTGGCGAATCCAAACCTATTGCTGTGTTGGGAGCAGGAACCTTCAAACAGCACTTGGAAGATAATGTAGATGATGTGATTGAAGCTATGAAGGATACAAGTACTAAGATAAGCGAGTTGGTCTTTTAAATACAATAATATTTATTTTACATTAGTCAAATGTAAACCACCCGTTATACGGGTGGTCATGATTATTCAATATTCTTAATTGCCTCTTCAGCAAACTCTGTTGTAACAATTTTATCATATTCTACTCTTTTATCTAATTCACCAGCTGAATCAAGAATGTTTTGAAGTAGGTCAAGACCTGCTTTTTCAAAATATGGGTCTTTTCTCCAAGTATCTTGGTCTTTATATCTTTGCACAATCTGAATAAGTAATTCCATATCAGTATCTTTGAATTGTGGCTTAATAACTTCAGCAATTTCTTCAGGTGTATGTTCATCAACCCAAAGTTGACTCTTATAGATAGCATTGGTAAACTGTTGTATAGTTTCTGGATTGGCTTTTATATAACTTTTTTCAGCCATGTACCCAGTATAAGGAACTAAACCGCTTTCAATACCTAAAGATGCAACTACATGACCTCTGCCTTCGTTTTCGATTTTTGAAGCAGATGGCTCAAATTCTGCTGTATAATCTCCTGTACCGCCAATAAATGAACCAGCTGTAGCGGTAAAATCAATATTGGTAATGATCTCTACATCTTCAAATGGTTTGATATTGTTCTTTTTTAGGATGTATTCTAGAACCATCTGAGGCATTCCACCTGGACGACCGCCAATTATTGTTTTGCCTTTCAAAGCTTCCATATTGAATTTTTCATCAGTTCTTCCAATTAAAAAGTTTCCAGCTCGCTGGGTAAGTTGTGCGAAGTTGATTACATAGTCCTCTTTGCCTTCATTAAAAACGTATATAGATGCCTCTGGTCCCATGAAAGCTATGTCTGCGTTATTAGATATTAGAGCTGTCATTGATTTATCTGCGCCCCATCCAGAGGAGTAGTTAGCTCAAAATTTCTTTAATAAACATTTCTGAGTACGGTGCATTTCTTCTTTTACTGGAATTGTGTACTGCATACTTTCACAGAATGTAATTACATTAGTGGAATTTTATTTTACTTTAAATTTGTCTGTTTTTTCTTTTAAAGTATATGCAACGTTTTTTTGCTCTTCAATACTAGCACCAATCTCTTCAAATGAACTAGCTTGTTCTTCAATGACACTGTCAATCTGTTGAACGGAGCTTGCATCCTCTTGAATTGATGATGACATCTGATCCATTGCTTTTGTCATTTCTTCAGCTACTAAGGTTTGCTGATTAGATGATTCTGATATCATTTCAATCTTATCATTTATATTTTTGATTGAGCTTAGTATATTCTTAAAATGATCATGAATGACATTAGATTTTTCAACGCTGACGTCAACTAATTCCTGTCCTTGAGAAATAGCTGAACTAGCATTATCAGCCTTTATTTGTATTTCACCTATCAATTTACTTATACTTAATGCTGATTCTTTACTTTCTTCTGCTAGGTTTCTAACTTCATCGGCAACTACAGCGAACCCTTTACCATGTTCACCAGCTCTTGCTGCTTCTATAGCTGCATTTAATGCAAGTAGGTTAGTCTGCTCGGAAATATTGGTAATTATAGTTACAATTTCACCTATTTTGTCAGATGATGCCTTTAAGGTAACAATAGCTTCGTATACTTGATCTGTTGATATTTTTACTTTATTGTTTGCATTAACTACTTGTTGAATATTATCGGCACCTTGATTAGTATATTCTAGAGCAGAATTACTATCTTCAAAAGCATTTTTGACTTCTTGTGAAACCATATCAGCAGTACTTGCTAATTCCTCAATGCTTGCTGTTGCTTCTTCAATTACACTAGCATTATTCTGAGAACTATCAGATAAACTAGCTATGCCATTAGATATCTCTTCCATTCCTTGGTTGGAATGATCCATTCCTAATGAAATCTCATTAGATGATACTGCTAAATTATCCGCATTAAGCTTTACTTGTGAGATAATGTCATGTATGTTGTCAACAAATAAATTGAAGTATTTTGCTAGTTCTCCCAATTCATCCTTAGTAGATATATTAAGTCTCTTGGTCAAGTCTCCTTCACCTTCTGATATATCCTTTAACATGTTTATAGATTTTCTAATAGGTTTTCTAATTCCTCTTGATATAAGGATACCTAGAATGATTGCTACTACAACTCCTAAAGTAATTGCCCCAAGCACTATCAACTTAGCAGTAGTGTATGTCTCTATCCCTTTATCATTAGCTTTATTAGCCACTTCCATGTTAAGGGCAATAATCTCATCAAGCATACTATTAATTTTTAAGAATAATTCTCTATTATTTAATGAGATTTGTTGTGATCGATTGTCTATTTTTACTATTTTATCATCAGTAACTGATAAACCTGATGTAATAAGCTTATCTTTTTGTTTAGATAAGTCTATTATTTCTTGATTTAGTTCTATCCACTTATTCCATTCTGTTGTTAGTTCTCCCCAAATGATAGCTTCATCATCTGTTTGTGGGAGTGCTGAGTATACTTCCCATGCTTTGTCAGCCCTATCATAAGCACTTTCAATATAAGCATATTGATCATTTATGAATTTGGTGTTATATAAGTCATTATTAATTAATGCACGTTCTCCCGCAATGATAGCTGTGTGAGCTTCATTAATGATTAGTAGAGATTCTACACTAGGAAGACTTACGTCAGCAATCTCGTATTGATCATTCATTATAAGATCCATTGCACGATAACCAACAAATCCTACAATACCAGTAATTAAAGAAACTAATAAGAATCCAGTTAAAATTTTTGTTGCAATTTTCAAATTCTTGAACCAATGCATGTTACTACCTCCGTTAAAAAAATTCTAGTTATATAGATAACATGCATTATATCATTTTATGTTATATTTTGTCAAAATTATCCATATGTATTTATGTAAAAATCTATATTATAGATTCTATTTGTACAATAATTTTTTCAATAAAATTAATAGGACATATTATAGAAGGCATATTAATAGATATATGTTAATATGGGAGAAATTCAAGTGGAAAATGATAATATAACTAAGATAAAATATGTTAATGGTATTAAGGTTATATGTAATTACAAGGGGGAAGACAAAGAAAAAGAACAAGTGGAGGATAGAGTATTCAATATATTAGTTGATATAGGCAGGAATGATTAGAAAAAACAATTCAATGTATGTATGCAGGGGGTGTTACTTATGTATCATAACATAAAGGGATTAAGGACTATAGCATTGTATAGGGTTAGTACTAATAAGCAGGATGAAGCTATGCAGAGAAAGAGCTGTAGAGATTTTTGTGAAAATAATGGACTAAAAATAATAGATGAGTACACTGAAATTGATGTTTCAGGGTTTAAAACTCCTCTAAAAGATAGATATGAATTGATTAAGATTCTTATGCGAGCGGAAAAAAAAGAGTTTGATATATTATTAATCTATAATAATGATAGATTAACCAGACGTTCAGACGAAGCACCTCACATTCTACAGGTTCTGTCTAATAATGAAATAAAAGTATTTGAAACTTCTACAGATGCTGAAATCAAGACGGATTCCCACATGGACAAGTTAATGAATTTTTTTAATAGCTGGACTGCTGAGTTCGAAAGTATCAAGACTTCTATGAGAGTCAAATCCTCTTTTGCAGATAAAAATGAAGAAGGAAAATTTTTAGGAGGGTTGCCATTTGGATATAGATTAATTAATACTAATTATAAAAATAAAAAAGGCAAGTATATAAATAAGATGATTATTGATGAGAATGAAGCAAATATAGTAAGAAAGATATTTGATTTATACATTAATAAAAATATGGGTACAGTAAGAATAGCTAATTACTTAAATGAAAACAGTTATTTAACTAGAAAAAAGAAAGAGGCATTAGACCATAATATTGATATAAAGGAAAATCAATATTTATGGAGAGCTTCAACTATAACAAGAATATTGAGAAATCCTGTATATATAGGTCAGAAAGCTTATAATAAAACTAAATCAACCAGAGATAAGGTAGTCAAGAACAAAAGAGAAGAATATAAGTTACAACCATATAACGAAGAGCTTAGAATAATAAGCAACGAAGATTTTTATCAAGCAGGTTTTTTATTAGAAAGACGTAAAAAAAGAAAAAATGTTCATGTAAGTACGGCAACAATAAGTGATAATGCACTTTGTAGTGGATTAATCTACTGTAGATGTGGAGCAAAGCTGAAAACAGGTTATTCAATAAGTAAGTATCATAGAAAAAAAGATAATAAGGATATACAGTTGAAAATATATTATTATTTTTGCCCTAATTCTAAGGTTAACAAAGTAAAGCATAAGGATATTACAAATAAAAATATATTCAGTGTACTAAGATATGATTCTATCATTGATAAAATAATACTACATGAATTAAGAAATTTTAATAATAGGAGATATCAGCAAGTCTTAAATGAAAGAATCAACAGCAATATTCATATAAAACAAAATGAACTCAATAACTTAAGACTATTAAGAGGTAAGCTTGAAAAACTAATTGTAAAATATGAAATAGCTATAGATGAATGTTTTATAAATGGTGAAAAAGATAAAGTTGATATATATATTAATAATATCAATCGTAACAAGGCTAAACTTACAAAATTAGATATGGAAATAAAGAGATTAACAGATTATAATTCTGATGGGGATAGAAAAATAAAAATGAATACGAGAAATGATGAGTTTAGCAGCTTAGGAGATAGATACAGCAATGCTTCCTTAAATGAGAAGAAAGCAATTCTAAGTAAAATAATTAATAAGATTGTAATTAGTGAAGATGAAATAATCATAGATTTTATGTACTGATGTACTCTTTTCCCCATCCTGTAGTTAGTTCAATATCCAGTCCTTCATCTTCAAAGAAACCTTTCTCAATAGCTACATATTGAGGAGCATAGAATATTGAATGTACAACTTCGTTAAGTCTTACAGTTGTAAGATTACTTTTGTTATTACATCCACTTAGTATTGCAGATAATGCAACAATTATAAGTACTACTAAGCTAACCAATTTTCTTCTCACTAATAAATCCTCCTTATTTTGTGATATAAACAACTGCTGGTTGGTTGCTTACTTTGGTATTAAATATACTATGCAACTTAGATTGTACCTGTTACACTTATTACCTATAGTAATAATCTTAAAATGATAATAGAAAATTATAATTATTTTGGTAGATTTTTTCCTTTAAATATAACTGTTTATATGGTAAAATATGTTGAGTTTTGACGTAATAATTAAAAGGTGATTAATGATGAATAATTTTAAAGAAATTATTAAATATTATTTGGTTTTTTTTAAGATAGGGTTATTTACTATCGGTGGAGGTTACGCAATGCTTCCTATAGTGGAAAAAGAGTTAGTAGAAAAATACAAATGGTCCACTGAAGAAGAAGTTCTTGATAGTTATGCATTAGCACAATCTATTCCAGGAGTAATAGCTGTAAATACATCTGCATTACTTGGTATAAAAGGAAAGGGATTCTGGGGTGCGGTGGCTGCATCACTAGGAGTCATATCTCCATCTATTATTATAATAGTTATTATATCAATATTTTTTAACAGGTTCAGAGAGATTACAGCAGTAGCAAATGCTTTTAAGGGAATAAGAATTGCAGTCTTAGCGTTATTGATACTATCAGTCTACAAAATGGTCAGAAAATCTGTTAAAGATATATGGGGAGTAGTACTTCTTACGGCATCTTTTGTTTGTGTCTTGATTTTTAATATATCACCAATATATGTAATTGTAGGAGCTGCAATCATAAGTATATTCATTTACTATAGAAAGGAAAAAGATAATGATCCTAGCTAGGTTATTCTATGAGTTTTTTAAAATCGGTCTATTTACTTATGGTGGGGGTTTAGCTATGCTGCCTTTACTTCAAGAAAAAGCGACTACCTATGGTTGGCTGACTAAGGAACAGTTTACTGATATGATAGCCATATCCCAATCAACACCTGGAGCTATTGCAATCAATATGGCTACTTTTGTAGGTTATGACCAGGCAGGGTTTTTAGGGTCACTAATATCGTCTATAGGAGTTATACTACCAGGCTTTATAATTATAATTATTGTAGCAAAGTTTTTGAAGCATTTTAATGAGAAACCTGTTGTCAAGGCAATTTTTGTAGGACTTAGAGCAACTGTTATAGGTCTGATACTTACCGCTGTTATTAATGTAGCTATGGTTTCCGTTGTTAACATTGATCTATACAATGAAACTAAGATAATAGGAAATTTATTTGATATAAAATCAATAATACTATTTGCAGTTACTATGTTTGCAGTGATAAAATACAAGAAGCATCCTATTTATTATATTATTTCAGCAGGGATTATAGGGATTATTATATGGTAATAAATGAAAGGATCTGATCTAATGGATTATATACTAGATGTTCACACTCATACAATAGTTAGTGGACATGCATACAGTACTATGCAAGAAGTGGTTGAACAAGCTGCTAAGAAAGGTCTAGAGTTGGTAGCTATTACTGACCATGCACCTGCTATGCCAGGTTCAGCACATATGTTTTATTTTAGTAATCTAGGAGTGTTACCACAATATATTGATGGTGTCGAAGTACTAAAAGGTATAGAAGCTAATATAATCAATTATAATGGTGATATTGATGTTAGTGAAGTAATACTTAAGCAATTGGATATAGTAATTGCAAGCCTACATCCACCATGTATTGATTTTGGAAACATAGAAGAGAATACAAATGCAATAATAGGAGCCATGAAGAATCCTTATGTTAATATAATAGGACATCCAGATGATGCAAGATATCCTCTTGATTACGATAAAATTGTTAAAGCGGCAAAAGAGCATAATGTTCTCTTAGAGGTAAATAACAGTTCCATGAACCCTAACGGGTTTAGAAAAGGTGCTGATAAGATAAAGATTATGCTTGAGAAATGCATGAAAGAAAATGTTCCTGTAGTTATTAATAGTGATGCTCATGTATCATTCGATGTTGGAAATTTCGATAGCGCAATTAAACTTATTGAAGAAATTAATTTTCCAAAAGAGCTGATAGTTAATACTTCTACAGAAAAATTAAAAAGATTTTTGAAAGGATAAATTATTGCTTTACTTTAATATTTTATCGTGGTAAAATTTGATTAAGGAGTTTGGGCATAATAGTAAATGGGAAAACCATTTGGTTTTATTATTATACCTTAAGAAAGGGAGAGGGATATAAATGAGCAAGAATATTAAATCAAATGAGTTGGATAGGCTTTTTGAGGCTATATTGAACTTAAAAAATCCTGAAGAGTGTTATTTGTTTTTTGAAGATATCTGTACAGTTAATGAATTACAGTCACTTGCCCAAAGACTACAAGTTGCTAAGATGTTAAGGGAGCAACATACATACTTAGAGATTGCAGAAAAAACCGGGGCATCTACTGCAACTATAAGTAGAGTTAATAGGTCATTGAATTATGGCAATGACGGTTATGATATGGTATTTTCACGAATGAAAAGCTAACGTTAAAACGTTAGCTTATTTTATTTCCCTTTATTCTCTTTTGTGTCAGAGCTTTGCTTGAAATATCTATCTATCAATTTTTCTGCCAAGTGTTTCTGGGCTGTTGCTTGTAAAGTCAATAGATATATGATATTAAACAGCTCCAACATATCTTTGTCTTTACCTTCTATATCAGAATCTTTAAATGTATTAACTGCTACTTCAATAGTATTTTCTATATGCTGCTTAAATAGTTTAAACTCATCTTTCTGGACATTCAATAATTTATCATAAAATTCTTCCAATGAAAAATCTGAATTGTTTTCTAACATATCTTTTATAGGTGATAAAAGTTTTTGAATATCAGTAATGGAAAGCACATGTTTAGAATAATAAATGAATATTAGCATAATCATATGATCAGGCGAATATTTTTTCTTTATTGGTGGTGGCAGTATATGGTTTTTACTATAGTTGTTAATCATTGTCTTAGTTAATATTTTATCTTCATCTCTACGTTTTAGGGAGCCTAGATTATCATCCATAAAAGTAGTTACTTGATCCATATACAGGCTTATATTAGGTATGTCCTTTGAATAAACATGATCCATGGTCTCCAGTTGGTTTAATAATTTTTTCATATACGTTAAATAATTCATTAATTTATCACCTCATTATATGATGAGTAGCACTTAAAAAAGATAACTAATCAATAATAAAAATGTCTATATATTGTATTTTATGCATTATAGTTATTATATAGTATATAAAACTACTTAGCAAGAAGTTTGTTAAATTAAGTGTATTATATTGAGACGCAAATACTTTGAAATAGTCCTATTTTGCTCTAGCGAATTTATGTTCGATATGATATTATATTATGTATATGAAAAACTCTACTATAGGTGGTAATAGATATGGATAAAAAATATGACTCTTTGAATAAGGACCAGAAAAAAGCGGTATTACATACAGAGGGCCCCTTGCTTATATTAGCTGGAGCAGGATCAGGAAAAACAAGAGTATTAACACATAGAATAGCTTATCTCATAGAAGAGAAGAAAGTAGCTCCTTGGAATATTCTTGCGATCACTTTTACCAACAAAGCAGCTAAAGAAATGAGAGAAAGAGTAGACAGCCTTGTTGGCTCTGGAAGTGAGGATATATGGGTAAGTACATTCCACTCCACATGTGTTAAGATACTAAGACGTCATATTGATAAAATAGGATATGACCGATATTTTACTATATATGATACTGATGACCAGAAAAAATTAATCCGTGACTGCATGAAACAGCTTAATGTTGACCCTAAGCAGTTCAAAGAAAATAGTATTCTAAGCAGTATAAGTTCTGCGAAAGATAAGTTACTTACTCCTAAGAAGTTTGAAAAACAAGCTTATGAATACAGGGATCAAGTAGTATCAAAAGTATATACAATGTATCAAGATAGGCTTAAGAAAAACAATGCTCTTGACTTTGATGATCTATTAGTAAAGACAGTTGAAGTTTTCAGGCTTTGCCCAGATGTATTATCATATTATCAAGATAAGTTTAGATACATAATGGTAGATGAATATCAAGATACCAACCATGTGCAATATATTTTTGTAGGTTTACTAGCAAGCAGATATAAAAATCTATGCGTTGTTGGTGACGATGATCAGTCTATCTATAGATTCCGTGGTGCTGATATTAGTAACATACTTGATTTTGAAAAAGATTTTAGAAATGCTGAAGTTATAAAACTTGAGCAAAATTATCGTTCTTCTAAAAACATTCTAGAAGCTGCTAATCAAGTAATCAGTAATAACTATGGCAGAAAAAATAAGACTCTCTATACAGATAATGAATCAGGAGATTTGATTAATTATAGATGCCTTCAAAATGAACAAGCTGAAGCAGAATTCATGGCTGGTGAGATAATAAAAGGCATTGAATCAGAAGGCAGAGATTTTAAGGATTATGCAATCCTATATAGAACCAATGCTCAATCACGTGTTATTGAAGAAAGATTCATACTTAACAATATACCTTATAAAATTGTGGGTGGTACATCTTTCTATCAAAGAAGAGAAATAAAAGATATCTTAGCATATCTTAAAACTATAAATAACAGTACAGATGATATTGCTGTAAAAAGAATAATAAATGTTCCAAGAAGAGGAATTGGTACAACAACAATTAATAAAGTAGAAAATTATGCATATAATAATGATGTGAATTTCTTCGACGCACTTTGTGAAGTGAGCCAGATACCAAATATGACACGTTCATCTAAGAAAGTGGGAGCATTTACCCATTTTATTAAAGTATTAAGAGTTGAGATGGCAACCATGAGTCTAGTTGATTTAACCAATGAAGTTATTGAGAGGACAGGTTATGTCAAAGAGCTTGAAGCGGAAGGTACTGATGAGGCACATGGAAGAATTGACAATATTGGAGAATTGATTTCCAAGTTAACTGAATATGAAAACAACGAAGAGGAACCAACCTTAAATGGTTTCTTGGAGGAAGTAGCCCTTATAGCTGATATAGATAACTATAATGAAGAGACAAATGTTGTTGTTCTTATGACTATGCATAGCGCTAAAGGCTTAGAATTCCCTTGCGTTTTCATTTCTGGTATGGAAGACGGTTTGTTCCCTAGCTATATGAGCATATCTTCAGGACAACAAGAGGATATTGAAGAAGAAAGAAGATTATGTTATGTAGGTATTACAAGAGCTAAACAGAAACTATATCTCTTAGGTGCTAATTCTAGAATGATTAGAGGTATGACTCAATATAATCAAGTATCAAGATTCATTAAGGAGATTAATAATAAATTATTTGATCTAGAGTACACAAAACCAGTACAGGACATGCCTAATGAGAAAACTAGTTTCAGAAAAAATGCTCATAGTTTCTTGAAGTCCAATCCATATGTGGTTAAAAAGAATGCAAATAAGATGCCAGCTCCTGGAAACTTTACCCTAAACTATGAAGTAGGGGATTTAGTTAAACATATGAAATTTGGTATAGGTGAGGTACTTGCTATACAACCAGGAGGAGCAGATTACGAAGTTACAGTTAATTTTCCAAGTGCTGGTGTAAAAAAACTCATGGCTAGACTAGCAAATCTTAAAAAAGCTTAAAATATTATTAGATTAATAAAATTTTAATAAAAATAAGAATAAAATTGGTTTAAAAATGCAAAGAATAATGGTATAATTATACAAAATATTCAAAAGAAGGGTTGGTGTAAGTATGATTGAGAAATTTAATAAAGAAGAGTTCCTTAATATGATGCAGGTAAACGACTTGCTAAAGAAGTTTAAAGGCAATGATAAGGAAGAGAAAGAACATAAAAGCAAGACATGGGTTTGGGTGGTACTTGGTGTAGTTACAGTTGCCGCAGGAGCTTTTGCATTATACAAGTTGCTAGCCCCAAATGAATTCGAAGAATTTGAAGACGAAGAGGATTTCGAGGAATTTGAGGAATTCGAAGATGAAGATTTTGAAGATATGGATTATGAAGAAAGTGACAATTACAGCGCAGACGAACCAGTAGAAGAGTCACAATCTGAAGAATAGTAAGATTTACAGCGGAGAATATTCTCCGCTATTTTTAAGCAATAAAGAGTTAACGGTAATTAAATACTGTAATTATTATTATAACGGTACTATTGAGGAGACTTATATGAAGAAGAAAGATATTATTGAAGGTATTGTTGAGAAAGTTGAATTTCCTAATAAGGGAATTATAAATATAGATTCAGAGAAAGTTATTGTCAAAAATGTAATACCAGGACAGAAAATAAAAGCTGTAGTTACTAAGAAAAGAAAGAATAAAATAGTAGCTAGAGCATTAGATATATTAGAAAAGTCACCTATGGAAGGTGACGCTCCATGTAAAGTATTTGGTAAATGCGGAGGATGTTTATATCAGTCTTTACCATATGAAGAGCAATTGAAACTAAAGGAATCACAGGTTCTAGAGTTATTAGATACATTAGGTACCCATTATGAATATGAAGGTATAACTAAGAGTCCTATGGAGTTTAATTACCGTAATAAGATGGAGTATAGTTTTGGTGATGAGTACAAGGATGGACCTCTTGCATTAGGTATGCATAGAAAAGCGTCATTGTATGATATTGTTACAGTTGATGATTGTAAGATAGTTAGTGATGATTTTAATGTGATACTTAAGACTACTCTTGATTATTTTTCTAAGAGGAATATACCTTATTATTATAAGAGAACACATGAAGGTTACCTTAGATATCTGGTAGTAAGGAAAGCTGTTAATACACAAGAGATTCTTGTTAATCTGGTTACTTCTTCTCAGATGGATTTTGACCTTGGTGAATGGGTTGGTGAGTTGAATAATTGTAATCTGGATGGGGAAATAGTATCTATAATGCATACTATTAATGATAATCTAGCGGATGCAGTTAAGGTGGACGAGATTAAAAAGTTGTATGGCAGGGATTATTTTGTTGAGAAGTTGCTTGGATTAGAATTTCGTATTTCATCCTTTTCGTTTTTTCAGACCAATTCTCTAGGTGCAGAGAAATTGTATTCTGTAGTAAGGGATTATGTTGGTGAGACTAGGGATAAGGTTATTTTTGATCTTTATAGTGGTACGGGAACTATTACTCAGATGTTAGCGCCTGTTGCAAAAAAAGCTGTGGGGGTTGAGATTGTTGAGGAAGCTGTGGAAGCGGCTAAGGAAAATGCTAAGTTGAATGGACTTAATAATTGTAAGTTCATAGCTGGGGATGTGCTGAAGGTTATTGATGAGCTTAAGGACAAGCCGGATATCATTGTGTTAGATCCACCAAGAGATGGAATTCATCCTAAGGCTCTTGATAAGATTATTGATTATGGTGTGGAGCAGATTGTTTATGTTAGTTGTAAGCCAACTTCTTTGGTTAGGGATTTGGAAGTGTTTTTGAGTAAAGGGTATAAGGTTGAGAGGGTTAGGTGTGTGGATATGTTTCCGCATACAGTGCATGTGGAGGTCGTTGTAGGAATACAAAGGAAAGAATCTATGAAATAGCTGTATTTACAAGGGCTTTGAAGGATTTTAAGTTTGTGAAAAATGGGCGGGATTTTAAGAGTGAAGTGCCTATTGGCGAATTTAAAATTTGCATTGCATTGCGTGACTATGAAAAGTAGACATGTTGAAAATAAAATAATAGTAATAAATATAAGATAGGATTTGATTGTAGCGATCAAATTCTGTCTTTTTAGTTTGCAGGAAAAATGAAAAGTTAGTCATGAAAGGAGTTTATAAAATGTGTAAAGTAATAGCAATAGCCAGCCAGAAAGGTGGTACAGCAAAGAGCACAACATGAAGAAACTTAGCAATAGCATTAAAAAATATGGAGTATAAGGTTCTTACGGTTGACTACGATAATCAAGCTAATAGCTAATCTTACAGATTGTTTTGGTATTGAAAGATCGGATAAGCTAGAGATTACCCTATATCATCTAATGGAAAGAATTATCATGGATGAAGATCTACCCAAAGAAAGAGGAATACATCATTACAAGAGAAGATGTGGATGTATTACCCGCTAGTATACTTCTATCAGATATTCAGATTAAATTTGTATCAGCAATGAGTAGAGAATATATTCTTAAAACAATCATTGACGAGATCATAGAAGATTATGAAGAGGAATTCAATAAAAATTATAATTAATTCAAATGAAGATACACTTAAAATAGAACAAATAGTTGAATTTGAAAATCACCCATTCAAGTGATATGAAGGTGAAAGATTAGATGAAATGGTTGAGAGTTCAAGCAGTTTGGTGTTATTGTACCTATTGTTTAGTGGTAGTCCTAAATCCTTAAGAATATCCGCCACTGACAGTTCGCCTTCATCACCATTGTACAGTTCGTGTAGGTAAAGAGGAATGTTTTGACAGTTCCTGTTTTATTCGAATAAAGTTACAATAGGCATTGCTATTATTTGGATGACTGCATATAATATTATTTGTACGCAAGCAAAGGAGGTCACACATGGATTTATTTCTGTTCAGGAAGCTTTCGGTGTATCTGAAAGACGAATACAAAAGTTCTGCGAGGAAAACCGTATTTCCGTATGTGGCTTATACTCAAAGATACAAAGAAGCCGGAGGACGGACGATACAAAATCAAAAATATAGAAAAATAGTCACGAGGAGGTGTATACATGGCTATGTGGAATCCGTGGCGGGGCTGCCACAAATATAGCGAGGGCTGTAAATATTGTTATATCCACAAAGGAGATAGTAAAAGAAATATAGATACAAATCTTATTGTTCGGACAGACAAATTTGATGTTCCTATTGTAAAAAATAAATCTGGAGAATATAAAATTAAAGCAGGACAGATTGTATTTCTGTGTTTTTCTACCGACTTTCTCATTGAAGAAGCCGATTCTTGGCGTCAGGAATGCTGGGCAATGATAAAGGAGCGTTCTGATTTGCACTTTATTTTTCTAACTAAAAGAATTGAACGGTTTATGAAATGCATTCCAGAGGATTGGAGAGACGGATATGACAATGTGACCGTAGGTTGCACAATTGAAAATCAAGATAAGGCAGATTATCTACTTTCCTTGTTTTCTACTTTGCCAATCAAACATAAAAATATTATCTGCCAACCTTTAATTGAAAAAGTAGATATAGAAAAGTATTTGAATAAAGTAGAATTAGTTGTAGTAGGTGGTGAGTCTGATAAAAATGCACGACCGCTTAACTATGATTGGGTACTTGACATTAGAGGGCAATGTGTCCGTAAAAATGTGCATTTTGAATTTAGGCAATGTGGCTCACATTTTATCAAGGAGGGAAAAGAATATAATTTAGATGTTAAAAAGTTGTGCAAACAAGCAAGGAAAGCAAATATAAATTGCTAATCCCCCCTTTTGAAAATTCATGCTCGTTAATTTGTGCATGAAAAGAGAGGACAAACTATCTGAAAAATATTATATTATCATAAGGAGCTGGTTTTATGGAATGGATTGAAAGGTTAAATAAAGCAATTAACTATATTGAAGAACACATCGTAGAGGAGATTAATTATGAAAAGGTAGCCAAAGTAGCTTGCTGCACTACATATCACTTTCAAAGAATGTTTGCTTATATGGCAAATGTGCCTCTTTCAGAGTACATACGCCGTAGGCGTATGTCTCTGGCGGCAGTGGAATTACAGGACAGTGAGAAAAAAATTATTGATGTAGCTTTGAAATATGGTTACACTTCACCTACAGCATTTAATAGGGCTTTTCAAAATATTCATGGGGTTGCCCCCTCCCTTGTAAAAGAGGGAGGAATTGTATTAAGAGCATACCCACCTATTAGCTTCAAAATTACAATTAAAGGAGCAGATGAAATGAATTACAGAATTGAAAAGAAAGAAGCTTTTCGCATTATTGGTGTGGCACAGCCGCTACACAAAGAAATTGAAAAGAACTTTGAGATTGTGCCGCAAATGTGGCAAAAGGCTGCTATAGACGGAACTATCCCGAAATTGGCTGCCATGATGGACGGTCAGCCTTCAGGATTGTTAGGGGTGAGTGCCTGCAATGATGAGGAAGAATGGAAATATTTTATTGCCGTTGCAAGTACAAGACCGATTAATGATACTTTGGAAGAATATATCGTTCCTGCTTCTACATGGGCTGTATTTTCCGGTGGTGGAACGAACCAATCTATCCAAGAGTTAGAGCAGCGTATAGTTACGGAATGGCTTCCTACTTCTGGGTATGAATATGCCAATGCTCCAGATATTGAAGTTTACTTAAACGCTGATTCGCAGAATGCAAAGTATGAAGTATGGATACCTGTGGAGAAAAAATAATTAAGAAGTATAAATATTTAGAAATAACAAAGAGGTGAAATATAATTGAGTGAACAATTTAATGCATTTCTTGATACAGTAGATAGTCGTTACCAAAAATTTGTTATTGAAATCAATGACTTTCTTACACTAAACGACTGTAAATGCGTAATAAAAACAGCCAAAAGTGGATTTGTTGTCTCCTATATTTTAAGCAAAAACAAAAGAACAATCGCTACTTTTATATCTAGAAAAACAGGAATGAAAATACGCATTTATCCTGAACATATTGGACAATATGCAGATTTTCTAAATACCTTGCCCGATAAAATGAAAAAGGAAATCAAAAAAGCTTCTGTATGTAAACGATTGATAAATCCAGATGACTGTAACCCCAAATGTGTGATGGGATATGATTTTTTAATGGACAATGAATATTACCAAAAATGTCGTTATATGGCGTTCGTGCCGACTCTCAGTGAAGAAAACAATCCATATATCCAATCCTTTTTAGAGCATGAAATCCAAACACATTAAAAACTGGTAATATATAGCTAAAAAACAAATAGCTACCCAAAGGAAATAAAAAAAATATTGTTTTGGCTACAGAGCATCTATGCGCCTTAACAAAATTATTTAATAAAGATGCTTTCCGATAATAAGCATTTAAGCTCACATGAAAACCCAATAAGAAAAGATATTACTGAGAGCTTAGTTAATTATTCATAATATAAATAAAGATGCAGTTGATTTAGGCGAGATAGAATTAATGATAGAAATGTATTGTGAGGAAAAAGAAAGAAAAATCTTAAAACGTTATTAATAAACTAATGTGGATTAAAAATATAAAGTAAGTATTTGTAAAGAGTGTTTCATAAATTATTTGTCCTAACTTGATACTATCATATGTCGTCGCAACCCTTAATTTTACTAGTGTTTCAGCTGTTTTGTGATTTTTATTTTTTTACTAAAAACAGCCAAAATTACGTCGAAAAAGACCTAAAAAGGAGTATAGAAATAAGATTTGCTATATGATCTCGTATGTGTAAACACGTTAGTCAATAGTAAGTTTTTTGTTTGCAAAATCTAAAATGGGTAGTAAATAATCCTGAATTCATTCAAATGAGAATTCAGGATTTTTTAGTGTCTATTTAGTACTGACTGTTAAATACAAAGCATAAATAACTTAATATTAAAAAGATATTTGGTAAGGAACACATAACAGTGTTGATAATTATTGAAATATGTTTTAAAATTATAAAAAAAATGTTTAGTTTTCCTCAAAAAAATTAACCAATGGTTAATTTTTTTGAGCAAAACATGAGAATACCTCACTTGTTTGAGTTATATATCTTTGGTATCATTTAATTAATAAAGATAGACATAAATTGAGTTTAAAAGTAAAGGGAGGAATCAACTTATGAAAATAAGTGAAATTATTAGATATTATCGAAAAAAGGAAAATCTTACACAAGAACAAGTTGCAAATCATTTAAATATAAGTGCACCAGCAGTAAACAAATGAGAGAAGGAAATGTCTTATCCAGATATAACACTGTTAGCACCACTTGCAAGATTATTAAAAATTGATGTTAATACTTTATTAGCATTCAATGAAGAATTAACAGATGAAAAAGTGGACAATTTTGTAGAAGAAGTTGTGCATATATCAAAAACCTCTGGCTATCAAAAAGCTTTTGAAAAAGGCTGCGAGTTAATAAAGCAATTTCCAACTTGTGATAAGTTAATATATTGGATATCAACAGCATTAAGAATAGAGTTATATTTTGTACGTTAAAGCTATCTTAAATAGATTTTTAGTATATGAATGTTAATATTAAAATTTAAGAGCAAAATTAATAAAATGAAATTATTTATTATAAAACTTTATTTACATAATTTTTTGTTGCAAATGTCATTTGCCTCTATTTGTTATAATATTATAAATAATAAGCATATACATAAACTTTATATCACATAGTAATGCTTATTATTAATATTATAAATAGGAGGAGAAAAAATGTTAAAAAAATTATTTTCTATTAGTATGGTAACTTGTATATTGTGTTTGTGTATCACAAGTAATACGAAGGCTTCAGTAACATATGATGATTCAGTAATTTATGGTGCTTCTTGGAATAATGGTAATATAGTTGTTGAAATGAGCAGTACGGATGGATATTTCAGACATTTTATGGCTCAAATTAACTTCTTTGACAGTAGTAACACACAAATAGATTACATGATAGGGGGGGCTCATAGTCTTTCTTTTTATAAAGAATTTAGAACAAGTTATTCATGGGATTATGCGATAGTTTATTTTAGAATTGATCATTACATAGATGAAACAAAAATATATAATATAAATTAGTAAATTATATGATATGGTATAAAAAATGTAAAGTTATTTAAAATGTACAAAGCACTGATTAGTAAATATTAAGGTGGCAAATAAAATATTGCCACCTTTTTGCCACCAATAAAAAGGTTATAATAAAATACGATATAGTTCAATTAAATTAACAATTTCCTTTAAAGGTGTTAATTTAAAGAGAGATAAGATATAATACAATATGATATATTAAAATATTTCAATAAAACAAACGGTGCACGTTGGCATTGTCAACAATCCCTACAGGTCGCTCTTTGCAAATCATCTTCATGAGTTGTTTCATTTGCCAACCACCTCGCTAACAGGATGCAACTCAATATATCCTCTTGTTCCTATAGGCTCAAGCTGAATCCGAGGATTTGTGTTGTCCCAACAGTAACCAATAATAGAGGGATCATATCTGCGAGCAGAACCCTGAACCTCGGAAATTGCTTCACAATAGTCTTCTTCATTAAATGGCTCACCTTGGAACATCAAATATTTTGCCGATGGTAATGTAATCATATCAAACCCATCTGGAACAATGCCGTCGTAATCGCAAAACACCTCGACCCCTTGCACATATTCTGAGGTGTGTGGTTTTTGATAGACAGGTGGCAACCACAAACAGACAGGCTCACCGCTAATGGATTTAATACTGGTAAGCAAACCCCAAACATCACAGCCGACTTCTTCACAATAAGCAAAATAATCGGTTGCGGTTTGACCACGCTTTATAATTACTTTACGAGCAGGTTTCTCAATTAATTGGATAAAAACAGTTTTAGTGTTATTCATGAAATTCTCCTTTCTTGCTTTTGAATGATTTGCTTTATAAGGAGTGAAAAGATAGAGAGGTATCGGTGCTTTTGCATATTCCTTTGGGTTGCACCCAAACTCACGCAAAAAAGCTCGTTGATATCCGTCTACACTACCGAACCCAAATTCTAAAGCAACCTCAATAATCTTGCAGTTTTCATCTCGTAGCTTTAGTGCGGATTTGGATAGCCGTAGCCGTCTGATATAATCAGCAGGTGTTGTACTCAAGAATTGAGTAAATAGTCTATACGAATGCCAAGGAGAAAAGTGTGATACACTTGCCAATTCAGATAGGGAAATATTTTCAGATAAATGATTCTCAATATAATCCTGCATACACCTAACAGCAGATATTTGTTCCTCCATTATTTAACCTCCTTTGAGCTTTTATCGTAGCATGGAAAGAAGAATATTTCTCGACTATTTTTGCTAAGTTAATTTTATTATACCATATCTAAAAGCAAAACCACTGCCTTTACGCAAGTATTGACTGGACTATATTAGGTATGTAGCGAAGTAAATATCTTTTATTAATGATGCTATTGTGTTGTGCTTGAAGGAGTTCATATGGGATTTTTTGCTCAGATGGGTAAATATGGGAGTTGACTTATTTGAGATGAATTGGGTTCAAAGCATTGCACTGTTTTTTTCTTATCTTGCATGGACTCTTTATGTTACAGGACTTGTGGTTTCATTTTTTGAAACAGACATCAGATGTTCATGCTATTTATATGCCTGAGCCATATCAAGATGTAGTAGGGGCCTTGTGCCATCGTGATTATAAAGGAGTATAAAATTATTTGAATTAATTGTATTAGAATAACTTTTAAAATGTGCGCTAAATAGAATGTGAATTTGATAAGTACTATTGATATAACTAAAAAGGAACATATCTCCGCACAGTATCTCTGACTCATAGGTATTGTGTAAGAGAGTGAAAGAGATAGGATTTGATTACAAAATCAGATGCCTATCTCTTTTGTTTTTACAGAAAAATTATTAATCTAAAAGAGATATAAAGATGAGCAAAGTATGCTTTTGACAATAAAGTACGAATACGCTAAAATGTAAAATAAAGGTGGCAAGGTTTTGAAGACACACTTAGTTTTTGCAATTTTCTAGAATGGAAAAATGTAGAATTTTACAGCTTGATTTACTATAAAGTAAAAATAATAATATTGGAGGAATTTAAAAATGAGCAAATACGACGATGCAATTAAACTAATGGAAGAGCGTTGCGGAAACGGTAAAGAAGTAATTATTGCCCTTGCGACAATATCATTATCTGCGAACGCTGCTGGTAATCCCCGTCCAGCTGTCCGCATGGTTTGCGCTTATTATGAAGACGGTGTATTTTATGTTTCCACGGACGCAAGAAAAAATAAAACCTTGCAAATTGAGAAGAACAACGAAGTTTCCGTCAGCGGGTTGGATGATTATGCTTTCCAGGGCATGGCTGAAAATCTCGGTTGGGTCAAGGACGAGAAGAATGCGAAAATCAGAGCGGAGTTCAAAAAAATCTTCGGCTGGTTCGATGAGGTTGGAGACGAGGACAATCCGAACTCAATCGTTCTGCGTATCACCCTCACAGAAGGTACCATTATTGACAATGAAAAAAAATACGGTGATCAGAAGTATGAAATTGATTTTATTAATAAAGTGGTAAAATGAAGATCTTACAGCTTGATTTATTAAGCCATAAACTTATTATACGAGGAAAAGAATGAATGAATTTAATATCGGCGGGGCAATGCCTATAATCCAATTTAAGGAAAAATAAAATAAGGAGATTTTCTTATGCAAAAAACAATGGGGGACATGGCAAAATTCTTGAAACAACTAATACCAGTGAATATTCCTGAAAGATATACAATCAATTCTATGTTTAGAAACATTTCAGATGAAGAGGACATCCGAAACGGCGTACTTGCTTTCAGAGATTTCCTATATCGATTTTGCGATTGTTTAATCTCTGACAACACTATATGTGACGTACCTAAAAAAGGCAAGAAAAAGTTTTCAGACGAAACAACTTTGACGGTAGAGTTTCCATTCTTAAACAACATTAAGAGTATATTAATAAACATAGGTCAGCACGGTATATTATCCGAGAAAGGTGATTCACTGTTGGTTAATGGCTGGGAATTACTTAGCGTTAAAAGATCTCTTAATAAAAATTCAACTGCAAAAATTTCTGTTCCGCAAATGATTAAAAGCATGCGATTTCTGACTGAATGCGGTATTGATTTTGATGGTATTGACTTGAGTATGAAAAAAACTGATATATCAAAAATTGAAGCAGTAGAAATTACATATCCTGATTATCCGATTATGCTAACAGGTTGGAAGGTTTTGGGGATTGCCCAAAATGAACTATCATCCCGTAAAAATGACGATATTTTACTCCGATGCGATTGTTGAAAAACGAGGATACGGAAGTCGCCTCTATTTTGAAAGACTTTGTCTATCCGTTGTCTGCTCCTTTGCAAGAACTAGTCTTAAAATTACATCAACATTATCTTGATTCGGGAATGAAATGTAATGTAGAATTAGGGATGTTCTGTGTTCATTTTATTTACTCGTATAAAGGCAAAGCAATATGGAGATTTTCGACATCGTTGCATAACGGTTACCGTATCATATTTAAAACAAAAAATACCTCAAAATATGCTGATGTGATCGAGAAATTCCCGGAGTTTTTACAGGAAAAAATATCTAAAGGATATGGATGTGATAGAAAAAAGGGCAGCGGTCATGGCAATTGCCAAAAAGGTTGTGAAGGGTTTCGTTTTTCTTTGAATGAATCATTACTTGATATAAGTCAGGAATTAGAAATATGGCTAGATAGCGAACTGGCAAGCATGCAAAAAAATAAGAATGGTCAGAAAACACCTCACGGTACCAAGGTGTAAATAGTAACCTAATTGGTTCTAAAAATCTAAGTATATCTGTAAAAAACCAAAGGGCTAATCTCTTAGCTTGCTCTGGGGTTTTTAACTTGATTAGATGAATCTAAACGATTTAAGAAGATTTTAGATAGCAAAGAATCAAATCATGGCAGTTATGATTATTATATTAATTTACATAATCAAAAATTTAAAAAATGTTATTGATAAAGTCATCATAGGCAAGGTTGATGAATCAGGTATTAAGGAATCCTTATTCAGTAACTTTTGCTTTCAAGGTTTGATAGTTGGGGAAGATTATACATCAAAAAAGTCCTTGGGAATACATAAAAGTGACGATTTTGTGTATTCCTATGGATAGAACCCCCAAGATGGACTTAATAGGTTAATAGATAAAGATAAGACATTAAAAGCTATAAGTCCAGAAAAAGCATTTGATGTTGTGTTAATGGTAATAGTTTTTTGTTTTGGTAAATCTAGGGCATTAGATAGTTCTTTTTTCTTGAGTATTATGAAATTATCTGTTATATTGATAGGCATTTATGGAAAAATATGTTATAATTTATCTTGAAGATACTAAAGGAATGACTAGCATTATGGATATAGAAGAATTATTAATATTAGTTCCACTAACTCTTGGTTGTATTTAATTGGTTTCCTAGAAAACTATTATAAAAATCAAGGATATACAGGGGTAATGGAATCAAGATTTAAAATAGGTGAGTTATTACTACAGAAACAAATAGATTTTGGTTGTATATATTTAAAATAAAAATTATTAATATGGAGGTATTTATGAAAAAAGTTGTTTTTGGGGGAATATTAACACTGGCTGGAGTAATGCTTATTGGAATTATTTATATTCCAACTTCGATACAATGTATGAATTTAGATAGCTGGATGACTCATCGTAAATTTATATCGGCTATGAAAGAATTAGGTCTTACATTTCCGTACTATTTGAGTATTGTTCTTCTAATAGTAGGTATAGTAATAGGATTAATTGGGTGCTTTGAAAATTCAATTCGGAAATTAATTAATTTGCAAAATAACAAACAGAAAGATTAAAGTTATAATGAGTAAATAAAAAAGATTCTTTAAATAGACTCTTTTTTAATTTGCTAAAAACGAAGATATCATTATTGGAATACCTGAATACATAAAAAATATCGTAGAAAATTTAATGTATTTAATTTTAAAATACTGACAAGTATATGCCAGGGTTCGTTTGTTATTGTATTATAAAGATAATAATTACACAAATGGATATGGCATCATAATTTCTTGTTGATTATATTATCTTTATTGTATAATAATTGTAGAAAGCAAGAGGAGTTATGTAATATGATTACAAAAGAATTGGTAAATAAAAGTATTGATTATATCATACGACATTTAGACGAGGAGATTTCGATTGAAGATGTTGCAGATTATTGTCATTTGTCAAAATATCACTTTAGCAGAGTTTTTAAAGCAGAAACAGGAGAAAGTATCTATGCCTTTATCAAACGTTTAAAAATGGAACAAAGTGCTTTAAGGCTCAAGCTTGAAAAAGATAAATCCATTACAGATATTGGAGTTGATTTTGGATACAGTTCATCAAATTATAGTTCAGCATTTAAGAAGCACTATAATATTTCTCCTGGGGAATTTCGAAAAGCCATGAATATAACAGATGTACCTGATCCTTTTTGCTCGGAAAAGATTGCCTGGTTTCAATCATTTGAGGAATATGCTCAACAGATTACAATAATGGAACTGGATGATTTCGTAGTTATTCACGAAAGACATATTGGAAATTATATTGAGTTGGGGAAGAATTGGTGTAAATTCAAAGAAAAATATAAAGATTATTTTAAGGAAGATACGCTTTTGATTGAAAGGTTCTATGATGATCCATCCATTACAAGCGTTGAGCAATGCTTATATGATATATGCATGACAGTTGATAATAATTGTTCGCTGGATAATGTTATAACGATTAAAGGAGGTAAATTTGCAGTTTATCGCTTTGATGGCTTGGTACAAGATATTTTTGCCGTTTTTCAAGGTGTATTTAATATTTGGCTGGCAGACAGCGGTTATGAAATGGATAAAAGATATGGATTGGACATTTATCGAGACATTGATACCCAAAACAAGCATGTTGTAGTGGACTTATGCATACCGATTAAATAGAGCAAGAATTCAGAAGTAATAAAACAGACATCCTACTATAATGAGAAATGTCACAGGGATATAATCGATTTGAAAGGAGTCTGTTTTGTGTTTTTAAAAGTAATAGAAACAAACGATATATACAGATCATTGCAATAAACTATAGTACTGGATTAAGTATAAATTAAATTCAGAATTTAAAGCTCTGTAAAAGCGGAAAATGGAGGGTTTCAATATGTTTGATATAAGGAAAATTCAGGAACAGGTAATCTATAGGTCAGTTAAAAGTGCAAGAAATGATGAAACAGCAAAAAAAATAGTATATGGAAAAGATGAGTTGGCTGCAACGGAGGATAATCCCACATGGGTAAAGTCTACAATGAAGAGATTAGAAAATCATTTTGATAAGTCGGCTGTTAGTGAGATTAGAAGACACTGTCAGTGCGGATATGGAATGGACGAAAAATTAAAGCTGGTGAAAGAACTGGTAGAATTATCGTCAAATATGGAGGAGTTCGGAAATTTGGACAAAGCAAAAGCAGCTGGACTGTTTTGTGAAAATGGGGAGCTTTATTTGCAATTTTCTTTTTGCCCATGTCCAATGCTTGTGGATGTAGATAGACTAGATACCGATACCTGGTGTCAATGTACGACTGGGTATAGTAAAGTCCTTTTTGAAAAAGCTTTTGAGTGTAAGGTAGATGTAGAGCTACTAAAAAGTATAAAAATGGGTGATGCGATATGCCTTATGAAAATAATTCCACAAGGGAATATCTGGAAATAGAATCAATAAAATACTCCTGTCGTTTACACATGGTAGAGCTTATATGGAAACATATTATATTATTCAAATATTCATGTTGTCCTAACTTGACACCATCATACGAACAGCAGATTCTGATGATTCTATAATAAGTAGGTGATCATATGATTAAACAAAGAAAACCCATAGAACCCCTTATGGCTTATATTGATGAACTTTGGTATATTGATGAAGCTGTCACAGTTATGTCAGATATTATTATGCCAACAGGTCAAATACATATTGTTTTCAATCTCGGTGACAGTTATAAGCTAGTTGTTGATGAGCATGAATTTTCTGCACCGGATTATGCATTGTTTGGGCAGTTTAAGAACCCTATTGAAGTGAGGTATGATGGTCATCATATAAGGCAGCTTGGCATTGCGTTTAGACCTTCTGCTTTTCTGATGTTTTTTGGAACATCACACAGTTTATGCCTAAATACCATCGTTGACTGCAATAGCTTAACTGACCATAGTTTAATGTCAGCGTTAGTAGAAATTGCAAAAAAAATTCATAATGAAAAAGAGATTAATGGTTTTGACAGTATTGAATCTTTATTCTTAAACTATGTTTGCAAAGATACAAAAATCAAATTGCTCGATTCAATGATAACCTTTATTGAAAAGAGGAAAGGAAATATAGATATTAGAGATATGGCTAAAACGTTTGGTTATTCAATAAGCTCTATCGAAAGATTATTTAAAAAATACTTTGGATTAACACCAAAGGCGTACAGCGATATTATACGCTTTAAGCAAAGTATCATATCTGAAGACCCTAAATCTTTTTTTTATGATCAATCCCATTTTATAAAATCATGCAAAAAGTATACGTTGAAGTCTCCTAAAGAATTAGGGAGTGTATCTGAGATAACACTAAAATATATGCTTAAAGAGCTGTCATAAGTTGATGATTTTTTACAATACTTAAGCCATTAGAGGGATTATACTTAGAATTAGTAGAGATTATATTGATAAAGGAGTTCTATAGATGAAAAAAGTATGCATGTATTATTTTACAGGTTCAGGGAATACTCTGAAAATTGCAAAACATATCCAAACAGTATTTAATGAAAATGGTTATGAGTGTAGTCTTAGAAATATGGAAGATTCCTTAGAAAAGAATGATGAACTCTATACCTATATTGGGTTATTATTTCCAGTAGCCATTCAATCGACGTTTCCCTTAGTTTGGAATTTTGTCAACAATTTACCCGAAGTAACAAAGCAAAAAATTTTTATGGTCGATACTTTAGAATCTTTTTCAGGTGGTGTTGTAGGACCCATGAAGAAAATACTGACTAAAAAAGGTTATCATTGTGTTGGCGCAATTGAGATAAAGATGTCAAGCAGTATGCAAAGGAATAGTAAAAAAGTTGAGGCTGATCAAAAAAAGAATGTTGAAGCAGTGAAGACCGCTAGTGATTTTGCCAAAAATTTAATAGCAGGTAAGACTAGATGGAATCGTGTTCCAATACTGTCAGATGCCATGAGGTCAATATCAAAAGATAGAAGCATTTGGACAAAACAAAGTCAAAAACTAACAATAGATCATAATTTATGTATCATGTGTGGTATATGCAAGAAGAATTGCCCTGTGAAAGCTATTTCTGATAGTACAGGTAAAATTGAAATAAACCATAATCTATGTGAAAGTTGTATGAGATGCGTTAATAGGTGTCCAAAGAATGCTTTTAAGTTGGGTGGTAAAATAGTGTATCAAAATAAGTAGAATAGTGTAATTTTAGGAGATAGTGAAATTCCCTCACTTTCATTCATATCTACAAATTACATTCTTGTATTCTACTAAGTATGTTTATTGCTTTTTTGCGTATAAGTTCGTAATCCTTTTGCACATCATTGAAAAAGTGTGTATTTCTTCTTCTGTCAATGCTTCTTCAATTAGGTTCATAATTTCATTTCCAAAGTCCTCAACACGATTCAAAAAGGCTTTACCCTCTTTAGTAAGCACAAGATTGTAAGAACGGCGGTCATTAACCTGCCTCTCCTGAATAATATACTGTTTTTCCAGCAAACGCTTTGTCAATTTTGAAATTCCAGATTGTGAGATACCTCTCATTTCAGCAAGTTCTTTTGTGGTTTTCGAACCCTGCTTATTCAATGTATTGAGTATATAGTATTGTGCTGTTGAAACACCCTCAACGTTGAATCGATTTGAATCTGATACAATCATGCATTGAAAGGGAACATAACTTTTCTCTAATTCTTTTATAGCCATTAAGCCAACCTCCTATTTTTCATTAATGTACTTTTTTAGGTGCTTTCCCGTTAAAGAATCTTGACAATTGATTAAATCTTTTGGCAATCCTGCAAACATAATTTTACCGCCGTTCTGTCCTGCATAGGGGCCTATGTCGATAATCCAATCTGCTTGACAGATAATATCTAAATTATGCTCAATTACAATTAGAGTAGAATTTTGATTCACAAGGCGATTCATTACACCAATCAACTGTTTTATATCAGCCATATGCAAACCTGTTGAGGGTTCGTCCAAAACATAAATCTGACCACCGTTTTCAAGTTCGGAAGCAAGTTTAATTCGCTGTAACTCACCACCTGAAAGTGTACTTAGTGGTTGTCCCAAAGAAACATACGTAATGCCAACGTCCGAAAGCCGTTTCAGCACTGTTACAATTTCTTTTTCCTGAAAAAATTCTAAGGCTTCCGTAACTGTCATTTTAAGAACATCAGCAATATTTTTTCCTCTTAGCTGATAGGCAAGCACTTCGTCAGGATAACGATTTCCGTGACATTCTTCACATACCGTAACAATTGTATCCATAAACGCCAAATCTGTATAAGTAACCCCTAAACCTTTGCAGGCAGGACAAGCACCTTGTGAATTGAAACTAAATATGGATGCGCTTACACCGTTTCTTTTTGCAAATAATTTTCTGATAATGTCAAAGATACCTGAAAAGTTGCAATGTTGGAACGCTTTGACGCTTGAATCCCTTTCTGGTCAATAAAAACAGTTTCAGGATACAACCGTGGCAATACCCCATTGATAAGCGTACTTTTCCCTGAACCGGCAACCCCGGTTACAACAGTCATTACTCCTTTTGGTATATCAACCGAAAGGTTTTTCAAGTTATGCATTGCTGCATTGTGAATAGAAAGGAAGCCTTTCGGGGGGCGTGTATCAGTTTTTAGTTCAGGGCTGTAGGATAAATATCTTCCTGTGAGTGTACCAGCTGTTTTCAGTCTATCTAAATTTCCTTGATATACAACTTCACCTCCAGAAGTTCCTGCACCCGGTCCCATGTCAATAATATGGTCTGCAATTTTTATCATATCCGGGTCATGCTCTACGATCAGAACAGTGTTACCTTTGTCACGTAACAGCCTCATAAGCTCATTAATTTTGCTTATGTCATGCGGGTGAAGTCCTATACTCGGTTCGTCAAAAATGTAAGTGAGTTCAGTCAAACTGCTACCAAGTTGGCTAACCATTTTAATTCTTTGCGACTCCCCGCCTGAAAGTGTAGAGGTTTCTCTGCTTAAGTTTAAGTAGCCTAACCCAATGGATACCATGTGCTGAATCCGATTCTCAAGCTCCGCAACAATTGTAGCGGCTACAGGAGCATGAACGGATTGTATAAAATACAGAAGCTCGTTTATCTGCATATCTGCACATTGTGCAATATTTTTACTGTTCACTTTACAAGACAGCACTTTATCATTCAAACGTGTCCCGTGACAGTGGGGACAATCTTGTTTTACAACGAAACGCTCAATTTCTTTTCCATATCTGACCTTTTCGCCATCTTCTTTTTTAAGAAAACTCCGCTCAATGCGTGGAATCAGCCCTTCATATAATGAAGTTTTATGCCATTCGGGTGTGGGATTTTTAATCTTAATTCCGTTAGTGTAAAGCAACAGTTTCAATTCCTCGGCAGAATAGTCTTTCAATTTTTTATCATTATCAAAAAAACCTGAATGAATATACCGGGTTAATCGCCAACCGCCAGGTTTAAAAGTTGGAAAACGGATAGCTCCCTCATTTAAGGATTTATTTTTATCTAACAGCCTTTCAATATCGATGGTTTCAATTTTCCCCAATCCCTCACAATGTTCACACATTCCAGCCGGATTGTTGAATGAAAAAACATCTGAATAACCTACAAATGGTTCTCCAATCCGGGAAAACAATAAACGTAATACAGAATAAATATCTGTAATTGTCCCTACTGTTGACCGGGCATTACCCCCTAGTCGTTTTTGATTGATAATAAAGGCTACAGATAAATTTTCGATAGTATCCACATCGGGTTTTCCGTAATGTGGCATACGGTGGCGGATAAAACTGGTGTAGGTTTCATTTAATTGTCTTTGCGATTCTGCCGCTATTGTATCAAATACCAAAGATGATTTTCCTGAACCGGAAACACCTGTAAAAACCGTAATTTTTTTTTTGGGTATCAGAACATTTATGTTTTTTAGATTTCGTTCTCTTGCACCTGATACATGAATATAATTATCATACATACTTTTACCTCGCTACTATTTATATGACATGGTTGATATATGAGTGGGTTAACTATATTCTATCATCATTTTAATTTCTTTGCAATGACTAGAATAGAATTTCTTGAAAAGCATAATAATTAGAATTATTTAAATCATGCATATGATGTGTGATTGGTGGGAGATTTTCATGCTCAAACGACTCGGCTCTCCAAGTTCATAGTTTTTAGAGGGCCTTTGTTATGTGTCAATTTGGCTTTCAGCTATTATGTGAGGAGCCGTCATCTTACCATAAAAGTATTAAAGAAAGGGTAGAATAGATAATTAAAAAAGTACCATTTTAAAAGAAATAATCTGAAAGATGAACATTTTTAAAGTTACTAGTTAGATAACAAATAAAAAAACTAAAAATAGTTTAAAAGATTGAAACATGTAATATTTAGTAGTATAATATAAACACATACAAGTTACTAATTATTATAGTGGAAATATTAAAGATGTTTTTTGACAACTTTATACTGAATACATATACAAAAAAATAATATTCGGAATTGTAATAAGTTAATGTAGGTATCATGAGTAGATACGAAAAGCAAAAATAAGTGTTTTTAAATTAAGGGGGTTAGTTGATAAGAAACTATATAAAAGTTTAAATTTTATAAAGAGAGGTAAAATAATGAATAAAAATAAAATTGATAGACAGAACAAAATCGGGTTTAATTGCTTTTGCATGAACATTTCTGCAATATATGAATACTATGATAAATTGTTTTTAGCTTTAGCATATATTAATTGTGACTTTTTATATAATAAAGAACTCTTCTTAAAATTTAACAATCCTAAGAAACCGGTTGAATATATTTCTCCTGATAATGATTTAATTATTGTTGGACCTATCGATTCAGTATACAAAAGTGATGAGATTAAATTCATTAAAGAAAGCACTGATAGTATATGTCCTATAGAAATAAAGAAAATTTGTAGTAGTGAAGATGTAGATTTAGAAAAAATTAATGAGAATTTTCTATTACAAGGTATTCCTGTAATTTTTACATGTGATCATTATTATATGTATACAGAATATAAAAAAATAACTAAAGATATTATGAAGTTTCATACACCAAGTCATATGCTTGTATTGATTGATATAGATTTTGATAACAATACAGCATTTATTGTTGATAAGTTCTATTCATTTATAGGAACTGTAAAATTAGATTTATTAAAAGCATCAATAAAATCTCAATATATTGAAGATGGTTCTTTTATATATTTGGATGATTGTTATAAAAAAGGTGATAATATCACATTTAATGAGTCATTTGATAAAAATATGGAGAATCTGTATAAAGATATATACATTAATGATGATGGACATAAATATTATAAAAATATTAAAGCCTTAAAAATGTTTAGAGAGGATTTTCACTATATTATTACTTCCCTTGAAGAAACAAAAGGTAAATATGCTCCACAGTTTTTATCAAAGTTAGTTTCCACAACAATACTTCAAAGGTTGAGCTTTAAGAATTTTATTAAAACTTATAAGGATAAATTCACAGGAGTTGATAAATTAATAAATTACCTAGAAGAAAGTTACAAACTATGGAATAGAATTGATGTTTATAATGACAAGACCTATTTATCTAAAAAAACCTTAACCCAAAATGAATCCAAATACATAGCTTTGTTAGATAAATTAGTAGATGTAGATAACTTGTTGTATGAAGAACTGCAAAAAATAAAGATCAAGGATTAATTAATAATTCAACTTTCACATAAAGTTGGTATAAAGTTTTGTAAACACTTTTGTTTTCTTGTAAAAAAAAATATTGCACAGTACCTTTATCTGGTAAAATGTAATCGCTAAAAACAATTAATCCATCCATAGAATAAACGTGCATACAACTATGATACATTATAATGACTTGACTTGTAAGATTTTCCATATGGACAGTTAGAATGTTATTGGAAAAATGTAAGGATGTTGATGAAGCGATTAAACTGCTTGAGAACGTACCTTCAATGACCTCAAAGTTGTTTTGTATTAGCGGATAACTTAGGAAAGTTAGCAGTGGTTGAAATGTGTCCTAATCAGTCGGCAATAAGAATTCCAGAAGGTAAAGAAAGATTTGTAGTCGCTACGAATCACTTTAATCATGAATCAATGAAGAACTTTGATAATAAGCCTGTAGATAATTGGTATGGTACTTTAGAACGATATCAAACAGTGAACAAAAGCTAGCCAGTGTAGAAAAATTTACTGGAGAATTAGGGATTGATATTGCATCAGGAAAACATGGCTTCTTGTGTCAGTATAAGAAAGAATTACGATTTGACACACTATGGTCTGTCAGTTATAGTATTAATAATCTATCTATTAAGAGGGCGGAAGGGAATCCTAAGAGAGCAAAATTTAAAGAAGATAAGCGTCTTCAGAAACAGGTATAGGAGTGGAGTCGCTGTAGTAATAAGTAGGTAATATAATATGACAACAGTTAGAAACCCAGTAATATAAAGGGGTTGCGAACTGCTGTCCTATTTTTTTATACCCGAGTACAACATATAGAAACTTAGCAAAAGGATTAAAGAACATGGATATAAAGTTTTACTACTGGATTGTGATAATCAAGCTAATCTTACGGATTGTTTTGGTATAGAAAGTCCAGATAAGTTTGAGGTTACACTCTATCTTTTAAGGGAAAGAGTCATTATGGATGAAGATTTACCAGAGAAAGAAGATTATGACTTTGTTTTACTTGATGCTATTCCTTCTCTTGGATTAATGACTTTAAATGTTCTACTGATCTATCCTCAAAATCCTGATGCGTACCTTTGTTGCAGATATGAAAACGTGGAATTTAAAGGGAGGCATATCCATCCTATGGAATGATATGGTAAGCTTAGTCAATTTAGCCAGTATCAGAATATTGGCGAATGGCTAATAAAAAAATTGGTTTGTTAATTAGTTTTGTTAACAAAATTTTGCCTATATTGATTTGGAGAAACCCCGTACTGTTTTTTAAAAGTTCTGATAAAGTGTGTAGTATTTTCATATCCTATACGTTTATTTATCTCACAGATTTTTAAATCAGTAGAAACAAGGAGCTTAATTGCTTTATTAAGCTTTATGGTTTGAATCATTTTTCTAAAGTTGTGACCTGTGTGAAGCTTAATAAGTCTACTTAAATGGGAAACTGTAAAATTAAATTTATTTGAAAGTTCTTCCAATGTTACTGTTTTATAATTATTTTGAATATAAATTAAAATATCAGAAAGATTTTGATTACTTTTTCTTAATTCTGTTGGTAATTCAACAGTGTTTTTTTCACCTCTAAGTAAGTTAGCAAATAGAATCAATAAAACGTAATTTAACATTTTATTACTATATTTTCTCCTTTCTAATGATTCAATAAAAATGTGCTTTATAGACATTCTTACTGTAGTACTGTTATTAGTCCTAAATATAATATAGTTGTTATAATTCTTAGTATATAAGATTTTTGTAAAGAAAGATGATAATATATTTTCATCATCAAGAATTTCCAAAAAAATACTATCAAAGGTACTTTTTCTTACTAAAATATTTATTACAATAGAATCATCAAAGACTTCTACAGAGTGTTCTGCTTCAGGAGAAAGAATACATAAATCCCCTTCATTTAATGTGATTTTATCTCCCATAATATTTTGGATGCAGTGACCTGAATATATATATAGTATTTCAAAAAATGAATGTTTATGATTAAAGACAGGAGTGTAACGATCATGCTTAATAACGTGAATATTCAACTCTTCATTATTAAAAATATCCTCCTCTAAAAACATTGATGAATCAGGAGTTAGGTTTAATTCTGGGATAATGATTTTATTTTCTTTAACAAAATTAAGATCTATGTTATCAGTAAACTCTTTATACGTTCTGGGATTTTGCTTTGCTAAGAAGTAGTCTTTTAAAAAAAGTTCACGTAAATTATACTTTTTGAGATATTCATCTAATTCTTGCATATTCATTTTACCACCTCTTTACAACATTTTTAGAATTTCAACTATAATAGTAAGTATTTAAGTAGCTTGTATGGTTAGTTTAACTATAACTTAGACATCAAAAAATGTCAACTTTTTTGCTCAAGTTATGTTATTGATTTGTGTAATGATATCGTTTAATATTAATATAAACGGCATCATTCACTTGCCAAAAAACTAGTAGGAATAAGGTTTTAAGAATAATGTATTTAATACTACTATAATAAAAGTAAGTTTTAGAAAAAATAAAAGAACTATTTTAGTAGTAAAAAATAAAGATATTATCGCAGGAGGAATTATGGATAAAATGAATACAACAAGCTTTCCTAAAAACTTTTTATGGGGAGCGGGAGCATCTGCTTTTCAAGCAGAAGGAGCTTACAATGAAGATGGGAAAGGACTTACAAGTGCAGATTTACATTCTTTTTTAAAATCAGATATTCAAGCAGACACAAAAATTGCAGTGGATTTTTACCATAAGTATGAAGAAGATATAAGGCTTATGAAGGAACTTGGCTTGAATAGTTTTCGTTTTTCTATTTCATGGGCTAGAATCTTTCCTAATGGTAATGACTCAAATGCAAATGAACTTGGTGTAGCTTTTTATGATAAAGTAATTGATCTTCTTGTAAAATATAACATTGAACCAATTGTAACACTATATCATTTTGACATTCCTCAGAATTTAGTTGAGGTTTATAACGGATGGGCATCAAGGAAATGTATTGATGATTATGAGAGATACGTTCATTATTGCTTTAAAAGATATGGTGACAGGGTCAAATATTGGATAACAGTAAATGAACAAAGGGTAATAGCAGAGTCTAAATCATTAGTAGGCTTCAAGGAAAAAGAGGGCTGCAGCTGGGAAGCAATTAGACATCAAATGAATCATCATCTTTATCTAGCTAATGCAAGGGCTATAAAACTATGTCATAAGATTCTTCCAGATGTTAAGATTGGAACAGCGGTCTCTTACTTAACTACCTATCCGGCAACGTCAAAGCCAGAAGATGTATTTGCAGCAAAGGAACTGGAAGATATATGGTCATTTGCTACCATGGACGTTTATTATTATGGAGACTATCCAGATTATTATAAAGCATATATGAAGGAACAAGAAATTTCTATTCAAATTGAAGAATCAGATTATGAAACTTTAAGAAATGCTAAACCAGACTTTATTGGCGTCAATTGGTATCAAACGGCAACAATAGAGTATAATAAATTTAGAGTAAAAGAGGAAAAGAAAGATCAAATTGAACCTACAACTATGGGATTAGGAGGAAGGGTTAAAATAGTAAAAAATCCTAATCTAACATATACAAAATGGGGCTGGCCTATTGATCCAAAAGGCTTCCGATTAGCTTTAAGAAAAGTTTATGAACGCTACCATCTTCCAATTATAGTTACTGAAAATGGTCTTGGAGCAGCAGATAGCTTAACAAAAGATAATAAGATTCATGATGAATATCGTATTGATTTTTTGAAACATCACCTGTTAAGTATTAAGAAAGCAATAGAAGATGGAGTAGTAGTTATTGCTTATAGTTATTGGTCATTTATTGATATTTTAAGTTCTAGCAATGGAATGAATAAGAGATATGGGTTTGTTTATGTTGATAGGGATGAATTTAACATAAAAGATTTAAAACGAATAAAGAAGGATAGTTATTATTGTTATCAAAATATAATAAAGGATAATGGTTCTAATCTGGAATAAAAGCAAATGAAGGGATACACATGTTTGTCTTGAAGTGATTAATGGAGCGTTCAATAATTGTGCGAATCTTATAAAGAGAACCAGTCAAAGGATAGTACGATTCCAGCCTTGATTTTTACATAAAGCAGTATTAAATTCAGCTGGTATGAAACTCAGAAATATTAAAGTGTTCTTGCAAAAAAAATGAAGAAGAGTGATTGATAAAAGAATCCTGACACTCTGTAAAAATATTGCTTAAGGAAAGTTGTTGAAATTTAGTTGTCATAAATTTTCCTCCGTTCGTGATATAGAATTAGTGTATATTTTATCACAAGCGGAGAGAAAATTTATAAAAATAAAAGAATAAAACCCTTAAAAATAAGGGGTTGAGGTATTTATCAAATGCCTAAAAATATTATAAAAGGAGAGAGAGTATGGCTAAATTTAATGATTTTTTACAAGAAAAAATAACACCAGCCATGAATAAGTTTGGGAATAACATTGTTTTAAGTGCAATTACAAGAGGGGTTATGGCATCTTTGCCACTTACATTAGGAACATTTTTAATTGCTATAGTTGCCAACTTTCCAGTTAAGGCGTGGACCAATTGGCTTGCAGCGATCGGATTAGATACGCATTTAAATGCAGTTGTTGGAGCTACAACTGATATGCTGGCATTATTTTTTGCTTTTACAATTGCATATAATTATGCAAAACTTAAAGAGTCAGATGAATTGATAGCAGGAGTATTATCATTGGCATCATTTATTATTGTTATGCCTCAACAAATTAACGGCGCTGATGGAAATTTAATAGCTGCATTGGAAAAAACTTACTTAGGGAGTAGTGGTATTTTTGTAGCAATGCTTACAGCTGTTTTAGTTGGAGCATTATATTCATTCTTGGATAAAAAAGGCCTAGTCATTAAGTTGCCAGATAGTGTACCGGAAATGGTATCAAAATCTTTAGGACCTGTTTTTATCGCTATGATTATTTTTGTAGTAGTGTTATTTGTACGTATTGGATTTGCTTATACATCATTTAACACAATATTTGAATTTATAAATACGGTTGTGGGAAAACCTGTTATGCATTTAGGTTCATCAACTATTGCACTGTTAATCTTTTTTACAATTGCAAATATATTATGGTGGTGTGGTATTCATCCAGCTTCATTGCAAGGTGTATATATGCCAGTAGCCATGGGTGCTATAGCAGCTAATGTTGCAGCATTTCAACAAGGGGATCCATTACCTTATACAGCTTTCATGGTATTGTTTTTTACTTATGTTGGGGTTGGTGGTAATGGTAATACTCTAGGATTAGCAATTAACATGGCTATATTTTCAAAATCGGAGCGTTATAAAGTATTAGGTAGGATATCACTTGTGCCAAATATTTTTAATATTAATGAACCATTAATTTTCGGAACACCTATGATTTTTAATCCGTTTTTCTTTGTTCCTATGGCCTTGTCTTCAATAGTAACTGGCTTAGTTGGATTGGTTTTTGTTAAGATAGGAGCGTATAATTCTTTTAACCCACTAATTCTATTACCTTGGACAACACCACCGGCTGTTACAGCAGTCATTACAGCAGGATTTTTAGCAGCTGTAGGCGTAATTTGTGCAATTTTTGCCTCAGTATTATTATATTTCCCATTCTTTAAGATGGCAGATAAGCAAGCATTGAAGGAAGAACAAGAAAAATAAATGCAACGTTATATTAGTTATATTGTTTAAAAATAGATAGTAGTTTCATATAAAATTGAAAAGAAAGTGGGATTAGCAGTGAATGAACTGGAAATAAGTATTATTAATATTATAGTAAATGCAGGAGAAACTAAATCGTACGCATATGAAGCATTAGCAAAAGCAAACGAGACAAAGTATGAGGAAGCAGATAGGTTAATGAAAAAAGCAAATGAAGCACTAAATCTAGCGCACAATGCTCAAACAGAAATGTTGCATAAAGAGGCTTCAGGGCAGAAGATAGAAATATCAGTTCTTTTTATACATGCCCAAGATCATCTAATGACAGCTATAAGTGAAAAGAACCTTATAGAGCAAATAATAGAATTGAGAAAGGTTGTAAACACTTTAGTTAAAAATAAAGGAGAGAAAAGCAATGATTAAGATTGGATTGTTTTGTGCAAGCGGAATGTCAACTAGCATGATGGTAAAGAAAATGATAAAGGCAGCTGAAAAAAGAGAGCTGGGTGTAGAAATTAATGCATACCCAGAATCAAGCCTTGCAAAAGTACTTGATGAAGGAATAGATGTAGTATTGCTCGGACCGCAAGTAAAATTCAAATTTCCATCATTAAAAGCTTTGTGCGAACCTAAAGGTGTGCCAATAGATGTAATAAATTCATTGGATTATGGAATGATGAACGGAGATAAAGTATTATCAGCCGCTATAGAGCTAATGGAAAATAAATAATAGTATGTTAAGGTTGGAGGGTCAATAACTCCAGCCTTATTTAATAAATGAACATTTGTTAAAATGTACATGCTATTATATAATCTTAGATTGAAATTCCAGTTTAGAGTAATTAATCAGATAGATGTTTTAAAATTCAAATTACATTGGATAAGAATTATAATTAGCATGATTCAAGAGGAGAAAAAATATGAAGATAATAAATTTGAAAATAAATCATATAAAAAATCCACTAGGCTTCAGTCTAGATAAACCAACCATATCTTTTGTTGCCTGTGATACTAAAGCAAATTTACAAGTAGCTGCTAGAATAGAGGTAGCCTATGACAAGGAGTTTTGCAATATTGTTTTCGATAGCGGAAAAAGCGAACAAATAGATAGCTTGGGATTTGAGCTATTTATAACTTTAGAGCCGCGTACTCGCTATTATTATAGAGTAACAGTATGGGCAGATAATGGAGAAACTGCAATCAGTGAAGCAGCTTGGTTTGAAACAGCTAAGCTTGATGAATCTTGGAATGCAAAATGGATAACACCAACATTAGATAACAAAAGACATTCTGTATTAAGCAAAAAGTTTAATATCCAAAAATCCAAAAGATATATAAATTCTGCCCGGGCCTATGTATGTGGTCTAGGCTTATATGAAATGAATATTAATGGAAAAAAGTGTGGGGATGAATATCTCACACCAAACTTTAATGCATATAATAAATGGCTTCAATATCAAACTTATGATATTACAGATACATTAGCTGAAGGCGAAAACAGTATTGATGTTGCACTAGGAAATGGATTATATAAGGGGCGCTTTGGTTTCGATAGTGAAGAAAACATATATGGAGATAAATTTGCCTTATTATGTGAAGTAGTTATTACTTTTAACGATGGAACAACAGAGATAATAAGATCGGATGAAACTTGGAAGGCAAGAAAAGGGAAGGTCTTATACAGCAATATTTACGATGGAGAAGTTTATGATGCTGGTTTTGAGGATGATACTACTTATGATGTTGAAGAGATAGATCTAGGACATGACAGATTGAAAGCTAGGCTGAGCCTTCCGGTAAAAATAAAAGAGACATTAAAGCCATTAGAAGTAATAAAAACACCATCAGGAGAAACTGTCCTTGATATGGGTCAAAATATGGTTGGGTGGATAGAATTCAGAACCAATGCACCAAAAGGCAGAGAAATACTATTACAATATGGTGAGCTTCTTCAAGAAGGCAATTTTTATAGAGAAAATCTAAGAACTGCAAAGGCAGAATTTAAATATATATCTGATGGGGGGGAGGCTGTAGCTAGACCTCATTTTACGTTCTATGGATTTAGATATGTAAAGATAAATGGTTGGTATGGGGAAGTAAATGCAGATGATTTCACAGGCTGCGTATTGTACTCGGACATGGAACTTACTGGACACATAGAAACTAGCAATCCTTTAGTTAATAGGTTATTTTTAAATGCTTTATGGGGACAAAAAGGAAACTTTTTGGATATTCCAACAGACTGTCCTCAGCGTGATGAACGTATGGGATGGACAGGAGACGCACAAGTATTTTCAGGAACAGCATGTTTTAATATGGATACCTTTGCATTCTTTACAAAGTATGGATATGATCTTGGTAGCGAACAAGAAGATAGAAATGGAATGATACCAATGGTTGTGCCAGCAGCAAATCTAAAGGGCGGTGGTTCTAGTGTCTGGGGAGATGCTGCAACTATAATACCATGGAATGTATATGTTCAGTATGGTGATAAGAGCATATTAGAACAGCAATTTGATAGTATGAAAGCTTGGGTAGACTATATCTGGAGAGAAGATAATGCTTCAGGTTCCAAAAGACTTTGGACTAAAGGTTTCCATTTTGGAGACTGGCTTGCCTTGGATGGAGAAGATCCAAGTTTTCCAACCGGTAGAACAGATATAACATTTATATCCTCAGCGTATTATTATTATTCTTCTAATATAGTTGCAAAAACTGCAAAGGTATTAGGAAAAACAGACATAGGAAAAGAATATGAAAAGTTATCAAACGAGGTAAGAGAAGCAATTAGAGACGAGTATTTTAGTAAAAATGGACGTATCACAATCAATACACAGACAGCCTTAATAATTTCGTTATTTATGGATCTCGTGCCTGAAGGTAAAAGAGAAAGAACTATAAATGATTTACGTGAGAGATTTAAAAAAGATAACAATCATCTAAAGACAGGCTTTGTTGGTACACCATATATTTGTAAGACATTATCGGAAAACGGGTGTAATGATTTAGCCTATACTTTACTGTTAAATAAGGATTACCCAAGTTGGCTTTATGCAGTTACAATGGGTGCGACAACCATTTGGGAGCGCTGGAATTCTGTACTCCCAGATGGGAAAATAAGTGGTACGGACATGAATTCATTAAATCACTATACGTATGGGTCTATAGTAGAATGGATGTATAGGTATATGGCTGGAATAAACCCAGTAGAAGATAACCCTGGTTTTAGACATATAAAATTATTGCCAAAGCCAGACTACCGCCTAAAATATGTAAAAGCAAGTTATAACTCAGCAGTTGGATTGTGTGAAAGTCAATGGGAAATAACTGCAGAAGGAAAATTAAATTTTAAATTTATAATACCATTTAACGCTTCTGCGACCTTAATATTACCTGATGCAAAATTAGAAAATGTTAAGGTAAATGGTAAGTCCCTAAACGATACTCTCCTTATTTCAAGGCAAAAAAATGAACATGTGTATGTAGAATTAAATAGCGGTTCCTTTGAGTTTTATTACGAACCAGAAATTGCTTATATTTAGATATAATAATAATGATTTTAGTTGTAAAGAATTAGTGAAATATAAAGTGAAATTTCCATTAAAAGGAGCATCATATCATAAATTTTATAATTTGAAAGGAGGATTCAAGTTGATAAATTTGAAGAACAAACCATTTTATTTACAGGAGCAGGATATTGAGTGGGTTGAAGAAACTCTTGATTCTATGGATTTAAAAGAGAAGGTTGGACAATTATTTTGCACAGTAGGAGTAATGGATGACAAGGAGCAGTTAAAAACTTTTTTAAACAAGGTAAAGCCTGGTGGTATAATGTATAGGCCAGATAAAGGAGAAAAAATTCAAGAAATTCATAGAGTTCTTCAAGATAATTCCAAAATACCTCTGTTAATTTCGGCTAATCTAGAAGCAGGTGGGAATGGTATAGCGACGGATGGAACTTATTACGGCAAACAAATGCAGATTGCAGCTACAGATGATGAAAATATGGCATATAAACTTGGTATAGTTTCAGGAAGAGAAGGAAGAGTAGTAGGCTGTAACTGGGCTTTTGCTCCTATCGTTGATATTGACATGAACTTTAGAAATCCAATAACAAATGTTAGAACTTATGGAGCAAACTCAGAAAGAGTGCTTAGAATGGCTAGAAAGTATATGGAAGGAATAAGTGCAAACGGACTTGCTGCAGCAATTAAACACTTTCCAGGTGATGGAGTAGATGAAAGAGATCAACATCTTTTAACTTCAATTAACTTCTTATCAGTTGATGAATGGGATGCAACCTTTGGGAAAATATATAAGGGAATGATAGATAGCGGAGCACAAACTGTAATGGTAGGACATATTGCTCTACCTGAATACTCTAAAAGTTTTGTTCCAAATATGAAAGATGAGGATATAATGCCTGCTACATTAGCTCCAGAATTGCTTAATAATTTACTTAGAGATAAACTAAGTTTTAATGGACTAATCATTACAGATGCAACACCTATGCTTGGATTTACTACTACTGAAAGAAGAGAAATTGCAGTCCCTAAAGCTATTGCATCAGGCTGTGATATGTTTCTATTTAATAAAAATATAGATGAAGATTTTGGATACATGCTAAAAGGTATAGAAAAAGGAATTCTCACAATGGATAGATTAAATGAAGCTGTAACAAGGATACTTGCTTTAAAAGCATCCTTAGGATTGCACAGACAAAAGGAGAGTGGGACTCTAGTTCCAAATAAAGATGCACTGTCTGTATTAAAATGCGAAGAACATGAAAAATGGGCAAAAGAATGTGCTGATAAATCTGTAACTTTAGTTAAGGATACGCAAAATCTGCTTCCTATTACTCCGGAAAAATATAAAAAGATAAGGCTTTATGTATTAGGTGATAGTGAAGGTGGTTTTAAAGAAGGGTCAGCCGTAACTGACTCTATCAAATTAGCTTTAGAAAAACAAGGTTTTGAAATTTATCTTTTTGATAATGAAAATCTAGATTTTGGAGAATTATTTGAAGGTAGTGTTAGCAGTTTAAAGGAGAAATACGATTTAGCGCTCTATATTGCCAATATAGAGACAGCAAGTAATCAAACAACAGTAAGAATTAACTGGACACAGCCTATGGCAGCTAACGCCCCATGGTTTGTTAAGGAACTACCCACAATTTTTATATCTGTAGCTAATCCATACCACTTATTAGATGTACCTATGGTAAAAACCTATATTAATGCATACTCCTCTAATGAATACGTAGTTAAAGCAGTAGTTGAAAAGATTACGGGAAAGTCAGAATTTAAAGGAATAAATCCTGTTGATCCTTTCTGTAATGTTTGGGGATCAAAACTTTAGGACTGGATGTGAATTATATGAGTATTAAGGCAGTAATATAAGTAAAAATAAGTGTAGTTAGGAGAAGCTTTATGAATAAGGATATTCATGATAAATTAATCGCTTTAACAGATGAGGAGCAGAGAATTATAAATGGAGAGTATGAAGTTAATAAAAGCTTATATACGGATAATGGGCAATTTATAATAGACAGTAATAAACTATTAGGAAAAGATGAACTTATAGATATAAGAAAGCATACAAGGTTTATCCATTTTCCAAAGCATAAGCATAACTATATTGAAATTAACTATGTTTATCAAGGGAGCTTAACAGAGATAATTGATGGAAAAGACATAACTCTTCAAAAAGGAGAATTGGTTTTTTTAAATCAATATATTACCCATGAAATAGAAGCTGCTAAGGAAGAATGCATAATAATAAACTTCATAATAAAGCCGGAGTTTTTTGATTATATATTAGGATTTTTAGAAAATGATAATATAATCAGCAGCTTCTTAATAACAACCTTATATACTAATTATAAAGAGGGAGAATATTTATATTTTAAAGTTTCACATAATAAGAAAATTCAAAGTCTCGTAGAACGAATAATAACTGAACTTTATACTTCATCTGTCATGAGCAAAGCGACAATTAAACTTTTAGTAGGGCTGTTAATAGTAGAACTTGTAAAGAATTCACAGGATGTAGAGACTTATTCTGTGGATAATTATGAGAAGATGTTGATAATTCAATGTTTAAAATATATAAATGAGTTTTATCAAAAAGGAAATCTATTTGAAATATCTAAAGAACTTAAACAACCACATTATAAGTTGAGTAAATTAATAAAAAAGCACACTAAGAAGACTTTTAAGGAATTGTTACAAGAGAAAAAACTTAGTAAAGCTGTAGAATTATTAAAGGTTACGGAATATCCTATAGTTAAGATTATTGACTTAATTGGATACGAAAATCCTACTTATTTTTATAAGATATTTAAATCCAAGTATGGGGTTACACCTAAAGAATATAGAGAAAAAAATTAGAGGATCATTAGAAATTGCTAATGGTTCTTTTGTTGGTGCAAATAAGGATAATAAAATAGACAAATGGAGTTATTAAATATAATTCGTATAAATAATATAATCAAGTTGGTGAAAATGATTACTAGATAAGGGGGATATTTTATGGAATACCATTTAGCCATTGATATTGGAGCTTCTAGTGGAAGACATATACTAGGATTCATAGAAGATGAACAACTTAAATTAGAAGAAGTCTATAGATTTAGCAATGGGATAAAAAAGGTTAATGATGAATATTGCTGGGATTTAAAAAAACTATTCTTGGAAATAAAAAATGGAATAAAGAAATGCAAAGAAATAGGAAAAATTCCTAGGAGTATAGGAATAGATACTTGGGCAGTGGATTTTGTGTTATTGGATGAAAATGAAGAGATTTTAGGTAATACAGCAGCTTATAGAGATGACAGAACAGAAGGAATGATGGAGGAAGTTTTTCAAATAATTCCTAAAGATATGTTATATAGATATACAGGAATTCAGTTTCAGAGGTTTAATACAATATATCAGCTTATGGCAATTAAGAAGAAAAATCCTGAGTATCTTAAAAAGGCTAAAACATTTTTAATGGTACCTGATTATTTCAACTTTCTATTAACAGGAAAGAAAGTTAATGAGTATACAAACGCCACTTCCACTCAGTTGGTGAATTCCTGTGATAGAATATGGGATGAAAATATACTAGATTCTTTAGGAATAAATAAAGAGATATTCCAAAAAATAAAACTTCCTAAAACTAATCTTCGAAGTTTGAGAAGTGAGTTAATAGAAGAATTTGGATTTGACATGGAGGTAATTTTACCTGCAACACATGATACAGGTTCTGCTTTTATATCTTCAGTATGTAATGATGAAGATAGTGTTTATTTAAGTTCCGGAACTTGGTCTCTAATGGGGGTGGAAAACAGATTCCCGATCTGTGTTCCACAGTCAATGAATTACAATTTTACAAATGAAGGTGGAATTGATTATCGCTTTAGATTTTTAAAAAATATTATGGGCCTTTGGATTATTCAAGAGGTTAAGAGGATGTACAAAGATGAGTATTCCTTCCCAGAGCTAGTAATAAAAGCTAAGGAAACTGATGAGTTTAAATCAATTATAGATGTAAATCACGATAGATTCTTAAATACTGAAGATATGATTATAGAGATACAAGCTTACTGTAAGGAAACCAATCAAGAAGTACCTAAAACTCCTGGTGAAGTAGCTTATTGTGTATTTAACAGTTTAGGTATCAGTTATGGAAAAGCTATAAAAGAACTTGAAGAGATATTTGAAAAGCAATATAAGAGGATAAATGTTTTTGGTGGTGGATGTCAAAATGAATTACTTAATCAACTAATAGCGGATAGAAATAATAAAGAAGTTTTGGCAGGACCAGTAGAAGCAACAGCCATAGGAAATATTGTAGCTCAATTATTAAGTTTTAATAAGGTTATTGATCTTGGAGAAGCAAGAGAACTTATATTCAAGTCATTTGAAATAAAAAAATACTTACCAAAAAAATTATAAGGAGGATATCATGAATATAAAAGAAAGATATTTAGAGGCAAAAAAGGATTACGAGAAGTTTGGTATTAATGTTGACAAAGTATTAGAAGATCTTGAGAAGGTTAAGATTTCTATTCATTGTTGGCAAGGGGATGATGTAACTGGTTTTGAGGTTTCACAAAGTGAGCTTTCTGGTGGAATAGCAGCTACAGGGAATTACCCAGGAAAAGCTAGAAACGCTGAGGAATTAAGAGCTGATTTAGATAAAGCCTTATCATTGATTCCAGGAAAGCATAAGGTTAATTTACATGCAATATATGCAGAAACTAATGGTATATTTGTAGAGAGAGATGAAATTAAGCCGGAATATTTTGAGAATTGGGTAAAATGGGCTAAAGAAAAAGATTTAGGTTTAGATTTTAATCCAACAATATTCTCACATCCAAAGGCTTCTGATGGATTAACTTTATCACATCCTGATAAAGAAATAAGAGATTTCTGGATAAGACATTCAATAGCTTCAAGAAAAATAGGAGAATATTTTGGAAAAGAACTTAAACAAACCTGCTTAACTAATCTTTGGATTCCAGATGGATATAAAGATATTCCAAGTGATAGATTAGGACCAAGAGCAAGACTTAAGGATTCTTTAGAGCAAATTTATGCAATAGATGTAGATAAAAAATACAATTTAGACTGCGTTGAATCTAAGGTGTTTGGAATAGGTGCAGAGTCTTATACAGTAGGCTCAAGTGAGTTTTATCTAAACTTTGCATGTAGAAATAAAATAATGTCTTTATTGGATACAGGACATTATCACCCAACAGAGGTAGTTTCAGATAAATTATCAGCTATGCTTTTATTTAATGAAAAAATAGCACTTCATGTAAGTAGACCAGTTAGATGGGACAGTGACCATGTAATAATTCTAGATGATGAACTTAAAGAAATCGCAAAGGAAATAGTAAGAAATGATGCTTTAGATAGAGTAATGATAGGTCTTGATTTCTTTGATGCAAGTATTAATAGAATTGCAGCATGGACTATAGGTACAAGAAATATGATAAAAGCTTTATTATTAGCAATGCTTACACCTCATGAATTATTAAAGAAATATCAAGATGAAGGAAACTTTACTGAAAGATTAGCTTTAATGGAAGAAATAAAGACTTATCCAATGGGAGATATATGGAACTATTACTGTGAGAAAAATGTGGTTCCAGTAGGTGAAAGCTGGATAAAAGAAGTGAAAGAATATGAACAAGCTGAATTATCAAAAAGAAAATAGGGATACAAAATGGCTATAGCAGATATACACTAGCCTGTTTTTTTGTGTTTAAATAATGTTTGTTCAGGAGCAGCTAAGGTAAGTTGGAGCCTTCAGAGAATAAGGGTAAAAACTTTCACCATAGGAGTGAAAAAGATTATTTGTTCATCAATGATTATTTATTTATAATCAACTTATCAAATATAAGACGAAAAGGAGAACGGATATGAAAAAGCATAATGTTTTATTAGTATGTGGTTCAGGTGCTTCAAGTGGTTTTATGGCAGCTAACATCAGAAAAGCAGCATCAAAAAGAGGATTGGAAATTAAAGTGAATGCGAGAAGTGAGGCTGAGATTGAGAATTATATTTACGAAATTGATTGTTTGATGGTAGGCCCTCACTTAGCATATTTGATGGATGAAGTTGATGAAATTGTTGGGGACAGGGACGTAAAAGTTGGGTTAATGAAACCCGAATATTATGCAACTTTGAATGGTGAACAAGCACTGGATCATATTTTATCATTATTTCAATAAGAAGGGGGATATGAAAAGATGAAGGCATTAATTAACTGGTTAGAAACGAGTTTTGCACCAAAAATGAACAAAATTAATAATAATGTATGGGTATTAACTCTAAAAGATTCCATAATGCAAACTCTACCATTTATTTTACTAGGTTCCCTATTCTGTCTTTTAGCCATTCTGAATAATTATTTTCCATCACTACCTTCATTCTGGACGCCATTTGGTTGGACTATGGGTAAAATCTCTCTATTTGTCGCATTTTTAATTCCCTTTAACTTAATGGAAAAGAAACGTCTTAGAAAACAACGTTTGATTGCAGGTATGACCAGTTTGGTTTTATATCTAATTGTTATTACACCACAAGTCGTTCTTGATGGAGCTCCTGGATTTGGACATGATGCATTAGGTGCGGGCGGTATGTTTATCGCTATTGTCTGTGGTATTTTTACTGGTGTCATTATGGGTATGTTTGGAAAATTTTCTTTCTTCAAAGAAGATTCTGTAATTCCTGATTTTGTAAGATCATGGTTTGACTCTATGCTTCCAATTGGAATTGTTATAGTTATAGGTTGGATTACAGTATTAATTATGAATCTTGATATCTATAGCATGATTCAATCTATTTTTACACCACTTGCAGGATTGATGCAAACACCTTATGGATTTGTCTTATTTATGTTCCTTGCTTGTTTCTTATATTCAATGGGTATATCCACTTGGGTATTAGCTCCAGTTATGAAACCTATATTATTAGCAGCTATTACGACTAACATTGCATTAGCTGCAGCAGGGAATACGTCAGCATCAAGTCTAAATCTTGTTACATCTGAAACCATGTATTCTGCATATTTATGGATTGGTGGTATAGGTGCTACACTTCCATTAGTTATTATGATGATGTTCTCAAAAGCTAAATCAATAAATGCGTTAGGAAAAGCTTGTTTACTTCCGGGTATATTCAATATTAATGAACCAGTAGTTTTTGGGGCTATTGCATGGAATCCAATTATGATGTTACCAATGTGGCTACAAGGTATTATTCTTCCAATTATTATATATGTATTTACAAAAGTAATTACTATTGCTCCTATTCCTACGATGCTATTTGATTTATGGTATGTACCATTCCCAATTTCAACATGGATTACAACGAAGAGTATTACAGGATTTATTTTATTAGCTATGGTCATTGCAACGTCTACAGCAATCTGGTACCCATTCTTTAAGGCATATGAAAAACAGCAAATTGAAAAAGAAACTTTAACCAACAAAAAGGAGATTGCATAATGGAACATGAAAAATTAGTTAGTGCAGCCATGAGTATCATTATTCATGCAGGGGATGCACGTTTGAATATAACACAAGCATTAAATGCTATTTCTGAAAATCAATATGAAGAAGTAAAGGATAAATTGAAACAAGCCCAGGAAAAAATAACTGCAGCACATGAAATTCAAACAGAAATCATTCAAGGTGAGGCAAGAGGAGAAGAAGTGGGGTATTCACTTCTTTTCGCTCATGCACAAGATACACTTATGACAATTAATAGTGAGCTTATTTTAGCAAAGCAGTTATATAAATTATTCGAATCATTTGAGAAGAGAGTTTTAAAACTTGAAAAAGGAGAGTAGAATTCATGAGTATGAATATAATAAAAGGTTTCCCAAAAGATTTCTTATGGGGGGGAGCAGTAGCTGCCAATCAATGCGAAGGAGCATGGAAGGAAGGAGGAAAAGGTTGGTGCGTAGCTGATATTAATCGCTTTCAAGCTGATATTCCACTTAATAAGAGATACAATGAAGAACTAACGACAAAAGATATTAATGAAGCAATGAAAGACTTAGAGGGTATTTATCCTAAGAGATGGGGAATTGATTTTTATCATACCTTTAAGGAGGATTTAAAATTATTAAAAGGACTTGGTATCAATACTTTTAGAACATCTATTAATTGGGCAAGAATTTTTCCCAGTGGTGATGAAGCAGAACCTAATGAAGAAGGACTAAAATTCTATGATGAATTAATTAATGAGATTATTGCAAATGGAATGGAACCTTTAATTACAATTTCTCATTATGAAATGCCGTTGAATTTAACCTTGAAATACAGCGGCTGGTATTCTAGAGAGGTCATTGATTTTTTTGTGAGGTATTGTCAAGTACTTTTTAATCGATATAAAGGGAAAGTAAGATATTGGATTATAGTCAATCAAATTAATTTAATTATACATGAATCTTTTAACCATTTAGGGATTGCTGAAGACAAAGTAGATAATTTACTAGAAGCAAAATACCAAGGTGTCCATAATGAAATGGTTGCATGTGCAAAGGCTACCCAATATGCAAGAGAAGTTGATAAAGATGTCCATATTGGCATGATGTTTTGTGATGATATCAGTTATCCTGCAACATGTAAACCAGAAGATGTACTTGCAAATTATAAGAGAAATCAAATGGAATTTTTATATGGCGATGTGTTGCTTCGCGGTAAATATCCAGGATATGCTTTTCGATTTTTTGACGATCACAACATTCATATCGAATTTGGTGAACAGGATGAGGAAGTTCTAAAAAATACAGCTGATTTTATGGCAGTTTCTTATTACTACACAAGGATTTGTGATGCAGAAAGTGCGAAGAAGAAGAAAACAACATACGATAACCCCTACATAAAATCAAGTGATTGGGGTTGGGGAATTGATCCTATTGGCCTTAGAACAAAGCTTAATATGTATTGGGATCGATACCAATTACCTATTATCATTGCCGAAAATGGCATAGGTGCCTTTGATAAGGTAGAAGAAAATGGCAGTATTCATGATGATTATCGTATCGACTACTTAAAAGCCCATATTAAACAGATAAAAGAAGCTGTTCTAGATGGTGTAGACGTAATCGGTTATTATCCATGGGGGCCCATTGACATAATCAGTTGTTCTTCATCAGAAATGAGCAAAAGATATGGATTTATCTATGTTGACCTTGATAATTATGGGAAAGGCTCCGGTAAAAGAACCCTTAAAGATAGCTATTATTGGTATAAAAAAATGGTTGAATCAAATGGGATAGAGTTGTAAATAGGTAAAACTCTAACACACTAAGTACCTTAATATAATAAATCATACACGATTCAAGTATTGTTTTGCTATTATAAAAATTTAGTGTGTTAGATAGAGTTATAATTGAAATAATACTAATAAGGAATTATAACGACATAAGAGAAGGATGAGGAATATGAAGAGGAAGTGTGTAAAACTAATTAAAGTTTTACTAGATCATGATAATTGGATGACTGCAAGTTATTTGGCAAGTGAGCTTAATGTATCGAAAAGAAGTATTAAAAATTATATAGCAGAAATTAATTATCATGAAAATGGACTTATTACTTCTTCTCGAAAAGGATATTCCATTGATTCTTCAAGAGCAAAAAAGGTATTGGATAATTCAAATATTAATTTACCTCAAAACTCAAAAGAGAGAGTCAATTATATTATTACAAGTATAATTATTAATGATGCAAGTGAGGACAAAAAAACTGATTTATATGAGTTGGGAAATGAAATATTTGTAAGCTATGAAACGATAAAAAAAGATATGGTAAAAGTAAAAAACAGACTTATTGAATTTGATTTACACATTGTATCTAACAATGCTTATATTACATTAGAAGGAGAAGAATTAGATAAGAGGAAATTATTAAGTCAAATTTTATATGAAGAATTTAGCAATAATGTTATGAGTCTAGAAGTTATTAAAAGGGAGTTTCCAAGTTATGATTTGGAGTTGTTACGATTCATTATAAGAGAGGAATGTAAGAAGTGCCATTACTTTATTAACGAATATGCCCTATTAAATCTTGTTCTTGATATTATTATTGGAATGGATCGTATTAAGAACGAAAGAACTTTTGGAAGCTCTCGAAATGAAGGGAAGCATTTTGGAATAAGAGAACAGAAACTAGCACAAAACATTGCAGCACAGATAGAGCGAAACTTTAATATAACCTATAGTCCTGCCGAATTGGAAGAATTAACGATTATTTTGTTCAGCCATCTTTTAAAGGTGGATTTTGCTACATTAAGTATTGATAATATGGAAAATGTAGTAGGTAAAGAATGCGTTCAAATTGTGAAAGAAATAAGAGCTTTGTTAAAGAAGACTTACTATATAGATACCAATAATAAAGATTTTATCGTTAAATTTACGCTCCATATAAAAAATCTGTTAGTACGACTGGAAAACGGCTATACGACAAAAAATCCTTTACTGAATCATATTAAAAATACATGTCCTCTTATTTTTGAATGTGCAGTAGAGGTTGCAGATAAACTAAGAGAAGTGACAAAATACGATATTAAGGAAGACGAAATCGCTTATATTGCACTTCATATAGGTGGCAACCTAGAGGCTCAAAAATCTAAGAGGAAAATAGTAAATTGTATTATTTTATTTCCGCAATATTATGATTTTTCTAACAAAATGATAGAAAAATTAAAAGAACATTATGGAGAAAGAGTGGAAATAACAACAGTAATAACTTCTATTGATGAGATAAAAGATGTTAAAAAAGCTGATTTAGTCATATCGACCATTCCTGTTTCTGAAACCATTGGTAAGGAGTCGGTTATGATAACACCATTTTTGAGCCATAAGGATTTTAATATTATCGAAGAAAAAATTCAAAAAATCAATTTGAAAAAAAAGAAAGCAAAATTGAAAAAACACTTAATGCAAATATCTAATCCTAAGTTCTTCTATAAAAATATGGATTTTAAAAATAAGCAAGAAACTATTCGATTTATGACAGATGTTATGAAAAAGGAAGGTTATGTAGAGGAATCCTATTATGATGAAGTTTTTGACAGAGAAAATCAAGCTTCTACAGCATATGAACATATTGCAGTACCTCATTCAATGAAAATGAACGCCAAAAAAACAGGGATGTTTGTACTATTGAATGAAAAGAAACCACTTGAATGGGATAACCATGCAACCAGTATTGTATTATTATTTGCAATTAATGAAGATGAAAGAGCAATATTTTACGATGTTTATGATAATCTCATAGTATTGCTTTTGGAAAAACTAAATGCAGCAAAAGTAATTCAGTGTAATACCTATATTGAATTTATTGAAGCTGTAGTCAAATGTTTTGGGTAAATAAGGAGGATAAGAAATGAGACAATTTGAATATGTCGTTACAGAACCTGTAGGTATTCATGCAAGACCAGCCAGCATGTTAGTAAAAGCGGCAATGGCCTATACAAGCAATATTACAGTTAAAAAAGATGGGAAAAAAGCAGATGTGAAAAGACTTATGGCATTAATGGCTCTTGGGGTTAAATGCAATGAAAAAGTTCTTTTTAGCATAGAAGGTGAAGATGAAGAAGCTGCTGCAAAAGAACTAGAAGCTTATTGTATTGAAAACTTATAATTAAGAGGGTATTAGCTATGAAAAAATACATTGGAAAATCAATATACAACAGCATTGCCATTGGAAAAATAAAAGTGCTGGAAAAGAAAGATAAAGTAATAAAACCAAATCAAATAGAAGATATAGGAGCAGAAAAACAACGTTTTGAGTCTGCAAAAACAAAAGCCCATAAGCAGCTACAAGATCTATATATAAAAGCGTCAAAAGAATTAGGGGAGGATAGTGCGGCTATTTTTGATGTCCACAAAATGTTATTGGATGATCAAGATTACCTTGATTTTATTTATAATATGATAGAACAAAAAGTCAATGCAGAGTATGCAGTCATAACAACAGGCGATCATTTCGCCTCCATCTTTTCAGAAATGGATAATGATTACATGAAAGAACGAGCAGCTGATATTAAGGATATTTCCGAAAGATTAGTTAGGATACTTAGTAACACAATAAATAATGATTATATATTAGAAGAGCCGGTAATAATTGTTGCAGATGACTTAACTCCCAGTGAAACAGTTCAACTCGATAAAGAAAAGGTACTTGCATTTGTAACCTTACGTGGTTCTACAAATTCTCATACAGCTATTTTAGCAAGAATGATGAGTATACCTGCCTTAGTCAGCGTTAAAATGGAATTAACTGAGCATATAGATAATCAAATAGCAATTGTTGATGGAAATACAGGGGAGTTTCTTATTAATCCTGACCCAGACACAATCTGCAATTTCAAAAAGATGAAGGAAGAAGAACAAGAGAAAAAAAGGCTTCTTCAAGCATTAAAAGGAAAAGAAAATGTTACACTTGATGGAACTAGAATAAATATATTTGCTAATATTGGCAATCTTTCAGATGTGGATGCTGTTCTAAAAAATGATGCTGGAGGTATAGGACTTTTTAGAAGTGAATTTTTATACTTAGAAAGAGATACTTATCCAACAGAAGAAGAGCAATTTCAAGTATACAAGCAAGTAGCAGAAGCTATGGAAGGAAAAAAGGTTATCATTCGAACACTGGATATCGGTGCTGATAAACAGGCATCTTATTTTAATATAGATAAGGAAGAAAACCCTGCTATGGGATATCGTGCTATACGTATTTGCTTAGATAGACCTGAATTATTTAAGACACAACTAACAGCTTTGTTCAGGGCAAGTGCCTTTGGAAACATAGCAGTTATGTATCCTATGATTATTTCTGTTGAAGAGATTGAGAAAATAATGAAAATTGTAGATGAAGTAAAAGCAGAGTTAATCGAAAGAAATATCAAAATAGGTAATGTAGAACAGGGTATTATGATTGAAACACCAGCTGCTGTCATGATAAGTGATCTTTTAGCAAAAAAAGTGGACTTCCTTAGTATAGGAACAAACGATTTGACCCAATATACACTTGCAATAGATAGACAGAATCAAAAGCTTGAAAATTATTATAATCCCCATCACGAAGCAATTCTTAGGATGATTAAACAGGTAGTGGACAATGGTCATAAAGCAGGGAAGTGGGTTGGTATCTGTGGAGAATTAGGTGCTGATCTTGTATTAACAGAAGAATTTATTCGAATGGGTCTGGATGAAATATCTGTGGCACCTCCATATGTTTTAACAATTAGAGATAAAGTTAGAAAGATGGATTTAACCAAATAGAGATTATCAACAGCTAGTAGACAATCCCTAGAATTATCAAACACAATTACAAGAAATACTAAGGAACCAAATAAGACAATAATAATGTAATATATAAGATGTAATACAATAGCAAAAAAGCTCTTGTGAGGCAAAAGCCCTTACAGGAGCTTTTTGATATTTACCAACATTGTATTCGGTTATAAAAAAGAAAGAGGTGAAAGTAATGGATTTTTCAAAAGAGAAATTTAAGCATCTAGATCAGTTCTTTGCTAAGAATCCTGATATTTGCTTAAGAAGTATGAACTTATTGGATGAACAAGAGGTTTCTACCTTATGTTTTGACAGATTAAAAAAACATAAAGACCAGCTTATGCTTCTATTAAAAGCTTGGCAGCGATTACTAAAGATATTACCTGAAAGTCAAGATGAAGTTACAGTCATTAAGAAGTTACTTAATAAAAATCTACATTCAGCAGTACAGATTGCGTCCATACCTAAGAAACACTTTCTAAAAGAGTACGGGCATCTCTTTAATGATTTAGAAGAAGCAAATGCAGTGTATCACAATGCCCAAATGGTGAGAAGTCAAATTGCTGTTAAATACATGAGGTTGAAACAGAACCATGAACCTCATATTGAAGCTGCTAGATTTCGCCATCAATTATAATAAGAGAGGAGTGTAAAAAAATGAGTCAAGATAACAATACTGATTTTTCAAGTTATGAAAAAATCTTTGGTGAGATAGATTTCAGAGAAGGCGATGATGCCAGATCTGTTCTATCACCAGCAGCTTATTTAGCTGATTTACTACAATTATATGAAGATGAATTTGATGAAGAAGCCGATAGCAGCTTATGGAATATGAGAAGAGAAGATATTCTTCATATACTTCTAGACGAAGAGAATACTTTTACTATGGTTCCTTATCTAGATATTGTCAATGAAATATTGGAAGGAAGAGTAGAAGGAGAGACCTATGAGGTATTAAAAGGAGCTAAACATCCAATTAATCTTCCATTCAATCTAGAACATGAGAAGATAAAAAACTATTTAGCACATATGGAAATTACACAAGAGCAATTATATAAACTCTTCTCTATAGATAGTAATGAGGAATTACGTAATAAGAGCAATAATATTATTGCAAGAGAATATTTAGGACTATCAGAGGAAGCTTATAATCATATCTGTAACAATACAACTGAGTTAGTATCACTCTATGGTATTACTCAGGGAGATATTGACGAAGAAGCAGATGACTTAGAAGGAGACAATATAGATAACCTCTTAAAAGAAGATATTAATACTCTACTTACTAATGTAAAGAGGTTCATGAGAAAGACTAAGATTACATTTAAAGAGTTACTAGAATTACTATATGGAAATCTTAGTGACAATGAGTCAGAATATGCAGGAAGCTTCTACTTGAATAATAATTTATCAGGGTATGCTGTATTAGATGAGGAACAAGAAAAAATTATAGGTATTGAAAATAATGATGATATGCAAATATGGTTTAGACGTGCATATCTTTTTATTTATCTAGCTAAGAAGACACAAGTATCATTTGTAGAATTAGATATGATTATTAGGAGTTGTTGCAATAATATACTTGATAAAGAAGCTATTCTACATATGGCATATATTCTAAAATTACATAAAGATTATGAGTTGCCCATTGATATGACATGTGGACTACTTGTATCCATGAACACTCTAGGAACAGGTAATGAAGAGCAGCCTATTGATTTATTTAATAGAATATACAATGGTGATATTACTGCCATTGATAAAAATTACATCCAAGTGACAGATACTCTTCATCCTGAGTACGAGAACAGTGAATATACTAGAATCGTACCAGTTAATGAAGATGATCTCATGAGTGATGATAATATAGATTTTAGAGAAAGATTGTGTAAAGCCCTTAAGATGACAGAGGAAGATGTGGCAGCTTTTATAACATGTTTCACTGATAGATCAGGGATTGAAGGCTTAAAAGTAACCAAGGACATGTTATTAACTAATTTAACCCTTCTCTATAGGGTAGCTGCAGTAACAGAGTTCCTTGATATATCAGTAAAGGAACTATGCTATATATTAGACGTCATAACTGATGACCCTATTATTAGAGTTCATAATGTTTTTGACAGGTTAGTTGCTTATAATCCTAGTATCAGGGACTGTTACACAATCTTTTCAAGTAACGATGTAACAAATAATATTTGGCTTATACAACTCATAGTATCTATTACTAAATGGATGCAGGAAAACGATTTTACGGGTGAAGAATTACGTCAGATAACATTACGTTTTCAAGCTATTGAAGAGGATGAGCTAGAGGATGACGAAGAAACAGAAGAAATAAAAGCTCTGAAAGAAGAGAAGAAAGCTAAGATTGAGTTCTTGAATAATCTTTATACTCAGTTCAAAGCCCTACTATTTGACCCACAAGTATTAACAACTGATGATCGTGATGATAGAACTTCAAGAGCTATTTATCGTTATATTATAGGGCGCGATAATAAAGTTGTTTCTCATAAAAATAAAGGTATTCTTCTTTGCAGTAAAGATAAGGATATAGAGAGAGTTTCTGAAGTTGTATATGAAGCTATTAATCATTTGGATCATCTAGGTATAGAAGATTTTACTAATACTGGTTTAGAAGAGAAAATTCTTAATAAATTAAAAAATAATTTAGTTTATAGAGGTTATATTAATACTAAAGGTGATATCAATGAAAAAACTTTCCCAGATAATGTAGAACATTTCCAGATCACTACGGATTTCAGAATAATGAAAGATGATGTTTTTGACATAATAGCTAATATCTATGAAGAAGTTTTAAGTGAAGAGGAATCTAGTGAAGATGTATTAATGTCATTATATCCATCTGATTTTGAGGAGTTAAATTTATCAGAAGGTGAGCAGCAGGAACTATATGATAATCTATTATTCAACAATTATATAGATGAAGATAGTAATGTGATTGATCCTGAGTTCTTTGGATTTGTGGAGAACAAGGTATTATTTATGGTTAATGCTGATATAGCAGATTATGCTAAAGAAGTACATCAAGTTATTAAAGACAATATGCAGAAGTTTACAGATAAGGATATTGTTCTTGATAGTACTATCTTTTCACATTTACCTATAAGCGAACTTGATACAGAAAAGCTTATGACTAATCTACTATTCAACGATTATATAGATGATGAGCATGTTATTAGGGATAAAGAAGAATTGCTCAATACATCTATTGAGGATTTTAATTTAGCTATTGCTTATTATCCTTATCGTTTTGAAATACTGGATACTATTAAAAAACATATTATAGAGGTGAAAGACTATTTTTATAATGTGGACGATACTATGCTTAGAGAGGTATCAGGTTATATTGTAGCATCAGATATATACAAAAATTTAGAAGGAAGATACTTAAGAAATGGAAAGATGACTTTAGAAGGTTATAATTTCTTCAGTCAGAACTTCAACATTGACAGTTTCGAGCTTGGCGATTATTTCACTAATATCCATGAAGAAATCATTTTCAATCATATGAGTAAAATAGTAGAGGTAATTGACAGATACAGAGTTAAGCCTGCTACTTTAGAAGAATTAGGATTGAATGAGATGGAACGAGAAGAGCTTGTGGAAATGTTGGAAACCTGTGAGTATACCTATGACTATAAGCTTAATAGAGAAGAGATAGATTATTTCTTAAATGTGAATAATGCTCTTGTATTTAAAATAGAAAGATTTGATGATTACAATAAGGATATCTTCTTCTTATTACATGATATAGCTAAGGAGATGAAACAGGAGATTGATGATATTAGTCAGATTCTTATAGATCAGGCAATAATGCAGGAAGAGACATTACTTACTGCTTTACAAGATGTATATGGTATTGGAGCCGATGAGATCAGTGTTGTTATGAATAATATCATTGGAACCCATAATAGCTTAGTGGAACAATTTATGGGTCCTGTAATAGAAGCCGTCAATGTGAATGATAAGCTTATGTTAGAACCTAAGAGCACAAGATTTAACAACCTCTATCGTAGAGCGAAACAGATTGCTATATTGATAGGAAAATTAGGTCTTACCACAGATCAGATAGAAGTAGCTTTTCATGACCAACAATTAACAGAGAAGTTTCCAGAGCATTTAATTTTACCAGAGGGTATTGAAACATTTGATGTCATCTTAGAAGGGGTAGGTTCTATAATATATCTCTTTACTAAAGATAATTATTACGCATATTCTGCTGATGATTATACCTATGTAAGAGATATGGCTACTACAGTTAAGGTTATAGAGGAAAAGGATGAAGAGGATGAGATATATCAAGGTTTAACAGATATAGATAGATTCTATTATGAGTATAGTGAGCAAGGGGTGAACCCATTCTGTGTTGATGCTGCTTTTGTAGATTCATCAGGCACGATTCACATCATATCAGGAACTAACTACTATTGTAAAACTACCAATTCTGACCTATGGGAAATTAAAGAGAGACAATGGGGAAAAGTAGAAAATAACTTTTCTGATATTGACAAGATTGATGGAGCTTACGTAGATGAAGAAGGAAAAACTTATTTATTTTCAAAAGGTCAATATATTAGATATATATCCCATGTGAATATTAATGACCAGATTCAATATATGGATGAAGGCTATCCAAAAGATATTAATAAAAATTGGAAGGAAGAGTTTGGTAAAGAAATTCATCCGTTTTTCCATAAGTCTATAGATGCTTCAATGGTGGGAATAGACCATAAAAGATATTTATTCAAGGATGATGTATATGTATCTTCAGATGACTATGTACATCCAAAAATGATTTTAGACCGTTTTGGACATGTTAAAAATAATTTCAATAGAATGAGACATATTGATGCAGCTTTCACTATTGAAGATAAGTACTATTTATTTGCTGGTGACCAAGTTATATGCTATAGGAATAATATAGAAAATAATAGAGTCTATGTAGAAGAAGGTTATCCTCTTACTATTGACACATGGATGCCAGAATTACCTTATAATTTTAAGAAGAGAATAGATGCAGCTATTAACACAGACGATTGCATTTGCCTATTATCAGATGGTAAATCCATTAATATAACCTGTGATGACAAAGGATTCCATGTATTAGGAAGCGAGGAAGAAACATCTAAACAGTGGGGTATTGTTAAGAATAATATAATTGAAAATAGTAAAGTAGATGCAGCATTTGTAGGATTAGATGGTAAGGCTTATGTGTTTAGTGGAGATCAGTATTATCGCTATTCAGGTGAAGATTATAAGGTTGTTGATTCTGGTTATCCAAGATTTATAGAATCTGATTGGAATTCACTATTAGAGGTAACTGCGGCATTTGTACTAGATGGCAAAACCTATTTATGTGGTATGACAGATGATGAGTCCATGAAGTATGTTAGATATTCTACTAATAATTATACCGTAGTGGATGAAGGCTATCCAAAGACTTTAGATGATAACTGGTGGAATCTACCTTTTGCTTTAACGAAGACTGATACACCAGATAGATATTTTGATACTATTGATGCTGTTTTTACTGACAAACAAGGACGTACTTATTTATTCTCTAGTAACAGATATATTTATTTTGATAATCAACATAGATGGTGGTCAGAACCTGCCTTGATGTCAGATACTTGGGGAGATATGCCATTTGAATATGTTGATGCAGCTTTTACAGGCAAGGATGGAAAAGTATATATCTTCTCTAATGAACATTACATAAGTTATAAGACTAATGATTATTCAAAAATAGATAGTAATGTACCTAGTAGAATAATGGACTTTTGGGGTAGTGTAATAAATAATATTAAAGATACAGGCATAGTGGATGCTTCTATGACAGTAAGAATACCTGATAATGATGAACTTAAAGAGCGTATTTATGTATTCTCAGGTAATCAATATTATAGATATACTTTACCTTTTAATATGAACAGATATGTAGATGAAGGTTATCCTAAAAACATAGCTAAAGAACTATCTGAAGAACCAGGGTTTGAAAATCTGGATATAGACTTCTCTAATGGAATAGATAGTGCTATGGCTAATGGTAGGAATATGTACTTCTTCAAAGATGGTACTTGCACTATACTTGTAGAATCTGTATCACAAGTTTTGGATAAAACATATTCACTTATGGATGATGAAATACCTACATGTGTATTTACTCATGAAGGAAACATCTATATGCGTACTCAAAAGGATGGTAACTATAAACGCTGCAATGATTTAGAAAGTTTGGCTGGTATAAAGCTAACTGATATTTTACCACCATTGCTTAGACCATTAGATGAAGATGGCGACGGCAAGCTTATAGAGGATAATAGGAAAATATCTTCCATTCTTGAGGGAACAGATGGGAACACATATGCTTTCTTTGATTTTAATAATGAAGATTCAGAAGATGATACAGGTAATATAGAAGAGGATAATATGTATCATACATGTTACAACTTCTTATCCAAGCAAGAATATAGCATAGCAGAAGAATGGGGATATGTAGATAATAATATTATCAAGAATAATCATGTTGATGCTGGATTAGTTGGCGTTGATGGTAATACCTATTTATTTAGTGGGGATCAATACGTTATGTATAATCATGAGTCATCAAAAGAATATGCTTATATTGATAAAGTACCAAAACTCATAGAAGAACATTTTGGACTAAGAAATGTGAATATCGCTTATGTCATAGAGGATAAAACTTTCCTATTAGAAAAACCAGATGAACAAGGAAGATTTAGATATGTTCAGTATTCAGGTAAGGATTATAGCAAAACTGATACAGGATTCCCTAAAACTGCTGATGAACATTGGTGGAACATACCTATACAGTTTGTTATAGAAGGATTTGATCAAGTTGATGCAGTATATGTAGAAGATGATAACATCTATTTGATTCATGGGGATAAACAGCTGCAGTATAATTATGTAGAGGGAATATGGTCTTATCCAAAAAACATAAATAAGATGTGGAAGAATATACCCCTAGAGAAGATTACTACTCTGTTTAAAGGTATAGATGATGCTATCTATTTCTTTGATGAAGACAAATATTCTAAATTAGTAGATGGAGCCTTTGTCAATATAAACATAGACCCAGTGGAAGGTGAGAACAGACGGACAGATACATATGTAGAAAGTCTTAACAAGGTCTTTGGTAAGGTAGATAATAATATTGTTGAACTTAATAGAATAGATGCTTCTTTTGTAGATTCACATGGTATTACTTATTTATTCTGCGGGGATCAATATGTACGTTATTCATCAAGTGATTATAGATATATTGACTTCGGTTATCCAAAGAAAATCTATGAAAACCTACGTTTCGAGAAAGGTTTTGAGAATCTGGATCATAAGATTGGTAAGACAGATGAGAATTATAATAAAGAAGTTATTATAAAAGCAATAATAGCTAATCGAGGCACTATCTACATCTTTATAGAAGATAAATGTATAGCTTTGGCACAAGGAGAAATTCGAGAGATGCCAATAAGTCACTTAGGAAGAATCAGAAATAATCTGCTGGAAGAAGAAAAAATAGATGCTGCCTTTGGAGATGAAAATAGAACATTTATTTTCTGTGGGGACCAATATATTCGTTACTCACAAAAAACATACGAATACGTAGATGAGGGTTATCCAAAATCCATTACAGCTATAGTTGACGAGAATTTGGGTATAGATGCAGCTACATTCCAAGGAATATTTACTTATGATTTGGATGCAGCTCTATACAAAGATGAAAGATTATATCTCTTCAAGGGGGACAAGTACTATTATGATAATCAGATAGCAGAAATAGCTACAGCTTGGGGTAAGATTAAGAATACCTTTAACCCAGATGAACATCTAGATGATATGGTTGAAATAGATGCTGCGTTCTTAGATAGAGAGGGTAAACTATTTGTTTTCAGGGATAATCAGTATATTCGTTACAGTAACTTGGATAATGAATATGTAGATGAAGGCTATCCTAGAGATATCTGCAATAACTGGGGTAACATGCCGATTAATTTTGAAGAATCCATTGATGGCGCATTCATATTTGATAATAAAACTTATATGATAAAAGGACAACATTATATACGCTACTCAGACCCTGCTTATAAAAAGATGGATATTATATATCCTCAAGTAATAACTAACAGATGGGGAGAATATGCAGATTATCTATTAGCTGATATTAAGATTATCACTGATTATGAGTATATGGACCATATGTATATAGGAGATAATTATACCCTTACAGATTTTTTACATCCACAGAAGCATATTATAGAAGAATCCTATGAAGTATTAAGTAATATATTTAAGTGGGATGCAGAAGAAATAAAATGGCTCAAGAAAAAACACGCTTTTTTATTTAGTGGGTCACCTTATGAAGTAAATCTTAACATAGAAATACTTATAAAGATGCTGTCTGTCTTCAAAGTAACACAAGATATAGAGACTACACCATCTAAGCTTTATAGATACGTATGGTCATATATCTATGGAGACAATAAAGATTTAGATGAGGCAGCTGGGTATCTGTACAAACAATTAGGACTAATGAATAGTCAGAAGGATTGGGCGATACTAAAAGAACAGATCCAAGACGAAGAAAATATTATGAAACGAGATGCATTAGTACCTTATCTCACATATGTAGAAAATGATGTAAGCAATAGCAGAGAATTGTATGAGAAGCTGTTAATTGATGTGGATATGGATAGCTGTGCTAGAACATCTAGAATCAAAGAAGCTTTAGCTTGTATGCAATTATATTTCCATAGATACTTTATGGACTTAGAAAAACCAGCACTAGAGAATTTTGAAGATATGGATATAGTAAAAGATAAGCTGAAGTCCTATTGGGAGTGGATGAAGAATTATCGTGTTTGGGAAGCTAACCGTAAGGTATTTCTATATCCTGAAAACTATATTCGCCCTGAGCTTAGAGATACTAAGACAGAACAGTTCAAGACTCTTGAAGATGAAGTTATGCAAGGAGAACTGACAGATACATTGGTTGAACAGGCTTATAAGAATTATTTGGATTCCTATGATGACGTATCTAGATTAACTGTTGCAGGTGGTTATCGCTATAACGATGATTCTACTAATGATGATAGAATCATTATTTTTGGACGCACAAAAACAGAACCAACAAAATACTATTATCGTACTGCTATATTTATTGATGGGGATACAGAGACTGTTCAATGGGATTCATGGATAGATACTGAACTTCAAATTGATTCTCAAAAGGTATACCCAGTATATGCCTTTGGTAAAACATTTGTTTTCTGGCCACAAGTAGAACTGGATAACAAAGAAAAAGAGAGTCAAAACGCAACAGCCAGTGAAAGTGACGGAAAATATAATTTTAACAAAACCCAGAAAAATAATAAAGTCATAAAGATTAATTTTTCATACCTTAACTTAAATGGTAAGTGGGTTATACCTCAGACACTAGATCAAGAGATTAAGATATCAGAATTAGTAACTAAGTCCACTACAGAGGTTAAGAGTCCTGTAGGTGTAGAACTGTTTGTAAAGAAATCACACAAATTAGATTCAGATACTCATGATAATATTGTAATCAACTGTAGTTATAGTCTTCTTGACAAGGATTTACTGAATTATAATATTTTCAAATCATTTGATACAGGATATGAACGAAAGAATAAGACCTTCCTATTAACACCAGAACTATATACTGTAGTAAGCAATAACAATCCAGCTTATGAAAATATGGGACAATCAGTATTTAAAACCTTATTTGAGGAAAATATTGCTATGGAAAATGCCGTTGCTTTTAACATAGGAAAAGCACCTTGGTTTGCCTTTGATCATAAGGGTGGTAGTTTCTTATGTAAGCCATCAATGCATAATCTGGATGAAAATGAATGGCCTAAGACTATAGATTATTCGAATCTCGGTGAAGATGTAACACATATTGATGCATCTTTCCAAGTAGATGGTACTACCTATCTTATAGTTGGTGAAAGCTACTTTGCTTTTGATGGAGACTTTATGGATGAAAAAGGAAATATACTTGATAATTATGTTACAGGCCCTAACTATGAAAGATGGGGACACGCAGATCCTAATGAAGAAAGTGTAAAAGTTAAAGCTGCATTTACCATTAATAATTATACGTATATCATTAAAAATGATAATTATTTACGTTTTGAAAATGGTGAGTTCAGTCAGACACCAGTTAATTATCCAAAGAGTATTGATTTCTTGGAAACGGATATAAAATCTGTCCTTGGTAATCAAGAATTCTATGTTAATTTAAATGAGATTAACATTGATTCAGCTTTTATGAAAGATGGTATTCTTTATGTTATTGATGGAAAAGAAATTATAGTTGTTAATAGTGACTTAACAGCAGAAGAATTATTGACACATGAATTTGTAAGACATCTAAAGACAGGTACAGCAATAGGGGCTGTCTCTTTATCAGATAGTGGTGTAATGGTATATAAACGAAACGATATGGTTGATTATAACTTCTACTTCTGTGAATATAACCTAAATACCAATAACTGGGATTCACATGGATTGCTTATTAGGGACCAAGATAATAATCCAGTAGATATTGATGCTAGCTTTAGATATAACAATGATCTATATTTGATTAAAGGTAATGAGGTCATGCTGCTTAATGATGCACCTACAACAGATGTTAGTTGGGTAACTACACAAACTATTGCTGTTAGTAGATTCTGTGATATGAGTAGTGTAGAATCAGCCACTGTAGTAGATAATAAATATCTGTATATGTTTAGTACTGATTTATATATCCGTTATACACTAGTTAACGGTAAATTACCACAATACATGGATATAGGATATCCACAGCCTATAAGTCTAATACCTATACATGCTTCATTTACATTAGATTCAAAGAGTTATATCTTATATAAAGGCTATTATAAGAGATTAGCTATAGACAAAGGAGAAATTATCAATATTGATCCACTTGGTTATAAAAATATGGCTGGAAGTTTATTGAATATACCAAGTGAATTTTTAAACGGTATTGATGCAGGTGTTAATACAGGTAACTATTTGTATCTATTTAAAGATAATGCTTATGTTAAGTATGACATTAATAGTGATATTAGACCTTACGAAGTGGAAGATGTACCTTATGATATCATTAGGCTCACATCAAGTACTTCTCATAAGTTAAGTACTAAGTTATTCACAGAAGGTTTAGATGCTTTCTTAGACCTAAGCACCCAGCAAATAGGTGAATTACCTAAGTTTGATGCTAATATAAGTAATACTACTACTATTAAGATAAATAAAGATAGAATCAAGATATATCCAATATCAGAAACTCTTGATTTTGATAGTGCTAATAGTAGTTATTATTGGGAATTATTCTTCCATGTACCATTCTTTTTGGCCCAGACATTAAATACAGCGCAGTTGTTTGAAGAGGCTAAAAAGTGGTATGAATTTATATTTGATCCAACAGAGGCAGTTTGGTGGAAGTTCTTACCGTTTATAAATGCATCTACAGATGGTCTATATGGAATAGAAGATGATGATGATCAAACTCAAATTAAGAAATATCTAGAAGACCCATTTGACCCTCATGCCATAGCTGCTTTACGTATTATTGCTTATGAAAAGGCTTTGGTAATGAACTATATTGATAATATTATTGACTGGGGAGATTTACTCTTTGGACAATACACAAGAGAATCTATTAATGAGGCACGGATGCTGTATATTCTAGCTTATGATTTACTTGGTGAAAAACCAGAAGCCTTAGGGGAGAGAGTATTAACTGATGATGTAGATTATGAAACACTTACAAAAGAAGCTACTAATAATGAGGATAGATACGAATTCTTGTTAGACCTTGAGAATGCTAATAATCTTAGTCGCAATACTTTGATACACTTATTCTCTGGCGGTACAGTTAATGATAGTTTAGTTAATCCTTATTTCTTTATACCTGAGAATTGGAATTTCATTAATTATTGGAATACTGTTGAGGACAGATTGTATAAGATTAGACATTGTATGAATATTATGGGAATCAATCAACCGTTACCATTATTCCAGCCTCCTATTGACCCTATGGCTCTTGTACAGGCTGTAGCAGGTGGAATGAGTTTATCACAGGCAGTAGCTGTTAGTGATGGAAGTACTCCACACTACCGTTTTAGCTTCATGATAAATAAGGCTAACGAGTTAGCATCTAAGGTTAGCCAATTCGGTAATGACCTATTAGCTACCCTTGAGAAAAAGGATTCTGAAGAGCTTAGTCTCCTACAGCAAAAGCAGGAGAATACTATCTTGACTATGACTCGCAAGATTAAAGAAGATCAGCTGCAAGAGGCTATAGAAAATACAAAATCATTAGAGGAAAGCCTAAAGAACACTGAGGACACTATTAAACATTATAAGGATTTAATAAATACAGGTTTCATACCAGCAGAGATAGCTCAGATGAGTCTTATGTCTATTGGTGCTGCATTCATGACAACAGCTTCTATTGCCAAATTTGTTAATATGGGTATTTCACTCATTCCTAAGGCTATAATAGGAACGTTCACTTATGCAGAAGTTAATACAGATGGATTACTAGAAAATTTCTCAGAAGCTACAGAAACCTCTGGTGAAAGCATTAATATGCTAGGTGAGATTGTAGGTATGAAAGCTAATCTGGAACGTATGAAAGAAGATTGGCAATTACAGCTCAAGATGGCTAAAAGCGAAAAGATACAATTACAGCATCAGATTAATGGCTCTAAATTATCAGAACGTATAGCTCAGACAGAGATTGATATTTTAGAAGAAGAAATTAGACAAAACGATTCAGTTAATAGATTTATGAAGAACAAATTTACGAATAAAGAGTTATATAACTGGATGGCAGGTAAATTATCTACACTGTATTTCAAGACTTACAAGCTTGCACATAAAATGGCCAAATCTGCTCAAAAAGCATTCCAATATGAGAGAGGTATGAAGGAAAGAGAAGTAAATTATATCTCATCCATGTACTGGGATAGCTTAAGAAAAGGTCTTTTAGCAGGAGAGAGTTTGGGCTATGATTTAGACACAATGGAACAGGCATATATAGAGAGTAATAGTCGTGACCTGGAGATAGCCAAACCTATATCTCTACTAGAACTTGACCCATTTGCACTAGTTAGTCTTAAGGAAAAAGGAGTTTGTGAGTTTAATTTAACAGAAGCTCTATTTGATTATGATTTCCAAGGACATTATGGCAGACAAGTAAAGACCATATCAGTTGTATTTGATATGGGAGAAGGTAAAGCACCTGTTAATGCTACTTTGACACAGTTAAGCCATAAGACTATTATTGAACCAGATGTAAAAGCCGTTAAGTACATGATTGACCCTAAAGATGTTCAGCCTACTTCTATTCGCTCAGATTGGAGAGCTAATCAGCAGATTGTCTTATCACCAAGAGGTGAGTATGAAGAGAATAACGGATTATTCGAGCTTCGCTATGATGATGAACGTTATTTACCATTTGAAGGCACTGGTGCAGTATCAAGATGGCGACTAGAACTTAATGGGAAAAAGGGAGCATATAATCCTAAGGACTTAAAAGATGTCATTATTAACCTTAAGTATACAGCAAAACAAGGTGGACAAAGTTTTGGGGATGCTGTTAGAGGTATGTTAAAGCCATATAATGCTTTGCATTTTATAGATATGGCAGAAACATTTGGTGATAATTGGACTGATTTCCTACAAAGTAATGATGAGCTAGCTGTGACAATAACTAGAGATATGTTACCTAATATGGCAGGAAGCAAGATTGATGGTATCTACATGATAGGTGACCTTTATGAAGAAGGTAAATTAGGAATGATACTTGATAGTGGCAAAACATATAACCTAGAAAGTGGCAATTATGTAGAGACAAGCGGTTTAAGTATCAGTAGTAGAGGTTCACAGTGGAGCTTTACTCTAAAAGGAGATAAGTACAATGTTAAGAATGTAGGACTTATTATAGGATATAAGGCTTCCGTATAATAGTTACTAATAAGAGAGAAAACTATTAAGTTTTTTCTCTTATTTTTTCATATAAAAAGGAGAGTGAAATTATGCCAAACGAAGTATTTGATAGTTTATTAAGTTGGTTAGAGCAATGGATGCAAGTGGTAGATGATAAATTTACTACAGAAGACGCTTATGCAAAGTATGATTATAATCGTAAGATTAAGGATATATATAATCTATACAAGGTGAATGTACCTGAGTATGATGAACCTAAAACATTAACAGATAGTGAAAAAGAAGCTTTCAAAAATCAATTAGTAGCAGTTGAGGGTAAGTATAAAGGACTTAGAATGTATGGACAAAGTTCAAAAACTACAATTAAAAAAGCCCTTAGAGATAGGAAAAAAGATTTTGCTTATTTTATAAGAGATATAAGGAGTAAAAAAGTAGAACAAGGAAATTCAAGAACTACATTAAGTTTTGACCCTAAAAAATCCAAAGAGGCTTTTGAGTTATTGGCTAAGTATATGGAGGATATAAAAAGATCTCCTGAAGCATCATATATTAATGGCTTAAAAGTTCTAGGACCTAATTACCAAGGAGAAAGAACAGATAGTGCAATTATTTATTTAACTACTAGTGACAAGGAAATAATAGATAAGATTGTTAAAGAATTAGATGATAGATTCAAAAAAGCGGGTATAGAAATGTATGACCATGCACCTCTTGGAATGAAAAAATGGTCACCAGGATTTTCATTCTCACAACAGGGTCCTTTTAGCTCAAGTCATGGAATGGCTAGGTCAAAGATAATAAATGATGCCACAGATATTTTGGTCAAGGATGCTGATTCTGATTTAAGTCAAGAAGCTCTGAAAAAAGCGCTGCAAGAGTCATTGAAAATGAATGGCTATGATACAGATAAACCAGAATTTCTTGATATCATAAATTTTGTAGAGAATATTGAGACTACTGATACAGATACTGAGATCAGACGTGATATTCTAAAACGCTATATACTCAATAATAAAGATAAAGGAGTAACTAAAATAATTTCTGCTAATAAAGAAATGTTTAAAAATGAATTAAAGCAGTTGGATAAAAAATATAATGACGATAAGAAAAGTAACCCAGCTGAAGCTCCTTATTCTGTTAATGATCAGGTTCTTAGTTTAGATGAAGATTTTGGTGATGATGGAGATGAAATTGATGTAAATAGTACTGTAGTCGAAAAAGATATCACAGATGCAATGGTATACGGTAAGATTATGAGATTCAGAGATTTATTTGGTGCCAATAAAGAAGTAGAGGAGATACTGGAAAGTCATATAAGGAATAAATGCGAAGAGCTTGAAAAAGAAGATAGATTGTTTATATTAGCAATGGAAAAAGTTGCTTTGTCAGTAAAGATGGATCGAGCAGCTGATATATGGCCTAAAGAAGAATCAGACAAGACTATCAAAGCATTAAAAGAGCAGATAACTACCATAGAAAAGGAAGTAAAAGAAATTAATGATCGTATGGTTGTTATGAGAAGGGAAAAAGAAGCACTAGAAAAGAAGATTAAAAAAGTACGAGAAGACATAACTAAGCAACGACAACAACAAAGAATTCCTATACAAAAATCTGAGGATGATAAGAGTAAAGAGTCAGATGCTGCTGATAAGAAAAAGGATAGTGATTCAGCTAGTAATGTCAGTGACGCTAGTAGTTCTGATAGCGATAAGAAATCTAAGATACATAGACGCAGGAAAAGCAATATTAAGAAGTAAATTTTTATAATAGGAGGAGATTTTTATGAGTATGGAACAAGTATTACAAGTTATTCGTCCTGAATTATTAATAGTTGTGGTGGTATGTTATTGTCTAGGGTTATTCCTTAAGAATATTCCACATATTAAAGATTGGGTTATCCCATTTGTACTACTAATAAGTTCTATTATTATGTGTGTATTATATATTGGACTAGTAATAGAGAAAACATGGAGTTTTGATATTGTTTTCATTGGTATTATGCAAGGTATTTTATGTGCATCTGTATCGGTATTCGGTAATGAAATTTTAAAGCAGATTACATACAAAAGAGATATTGACAAACGAAGATCATAAGAACTACCATGGAGGTGATTCAATGAACATCATTGAAGATTTTATACCAAGTAATAGACCAAATAGACCAGGAGTTACAATAACACCTACTAGTATTACTGTACATAATACTGGAAATACTAACAAAGGTGCAGATGCAGCCATGCATGCATCGTATATTAAATCAACTAATGACAAAGTATCTTGGCATTATACAGTTGATGATTATAATGTAATTCAACATATACCTATAGATGAGATGGCATGGCATGCTGGATGTAGAAAAGGTAATGAAACTAGTATAGGAATTGAGATATGCATGAATCAAGGTATTAATATGGAAATGGCAGAAGAAAATGCACAACAGCTTATTGCTTACCTAATGGCAAAAACATCTATTACTGACATTAAGAAACATCAGGACTGGACAGGCAAGTACTGTCCAGCTGTACTCCTTAAGGAAGGAAGATGGGAACAATTTGTCCGGGGCTGTTTTTGTTTGTTTGAAGAAAAGAAAAACATTAAAAAAGAACATTGGGCTAAGATATATTATCAACTGCTTATTAACAGAGGAATGGTTATTTATGAAGAACGATTTGATGATCCAATTACTCGTGGAGAATTATTTGCTATATTATGTAGAATGTTAGAGTTATAACCATAAGGCACTATTTGTAATCATTACAAATAGTGCCTTTTTTTATTTTAATCTTAACATTTAATACCATTCAATTAAATAAATTGTTATCTTATTGTTATAATTATACATTAAAATAGAATTATAACAGCTCTGGTTAGTATAATATAGTCCTAATATGAATTGGTTGTAAGTCATTCATTGAATAAGAGTGTAAAAATTTAATGCTTATCTTATCCTGGTAGACAATTATCAACAAATAATGGACAAAAAAAGGACAGATAAGAGAATAAAACAATAAAAATAAATGTTATTATTAAGAAAATAATGTATATTCTAAATAAACTACATACATTGTAATTAAAATGTTAACTAAATAACTAATTATTAAACATGTACATGGCTCATAGGGGTTAATGAAGCATTAGTTTTTACAGCTTAAAAACAATATTTAGGGAGGTTGTAATTTGAAGTATATAAAATTAATCGAGGATCTACTCAAGAATTATGAGTACAATAAGGTAAGAGTGACATTTTTAAGGAATCAAATACAACGACTATCAAGTGAAGAGGAAAATGAATATATACGGTCTAAGATGCTTAAAGGGGGATATTCAGGTAAAGTGACACGTTTTGTGATTGAAAATGGTAAGGAGGTTGCTACATTAAATAATGTAGAAGCAACTGCAGATAACTATAAAGAAAAGATTGAAGAAGAATATAAAATGGTTCTTCGTGAAATAGAACAAGAAATAAAACAATTAAGCTATGATATAAGTATTATTGATGATTCTTTGGCATTAATAAAAGGAATAAATGAAAAATATTATATAATACTCAAGCAGAACTATGTTCATAAATGTCCTATGGAGATTGTTGCAGAAAGCATGCATATGAGTAGAAGTAGGTGTTATGAACTTAGAAAACAAGCAGTAGAGCTAATTGTAAAAATCGTATACGGTGAACGATTGTTATTACAACAAATAGCAGAAAATAAATAGATGGAAATTGATATACATCTTTTATAGCAGACAGTTGAAATAATAAAACTGTCTGCTATAAAGGAAATTACTCTCTACAGTTGTTTATCAAAATATTTTAATGAAAAAAATTCAATTGAATTTCTCAAACCGACGAATAATAAGCCGTAAGTTAAAGCTCTATCGAAGGTAAAGGTTATTTGAATATCCTTAAATAGTGTTACTGCTTCGCCCACAGCTAAAGATACTATCAAGATATAGTTTGAAAAATTTGCTGCATTGTTTGCTTTGTTCTGAATTAATTGCCAGCGTTCGTCTTTTCTGTATTCAATTTCCTTCTTAGCCTTCCACACATAAAGAAAAAGTGTAATGCTAAGACCAAAAATAAGAAAAAGTAATAGAATAGTTTGTTCATTCATCGATTTAACCCTCCTTGTGTTCAAAAACTTTATTGATTGAAACATTAAATACTTCTGCAATTTTGAAAGCTAATTCTAATGAAGGAGTATATTTATACTTCTCGATTGATATAACCGCTTGACGAGAAATACCTACCTTTTCAGCTAAATCAGCTTGTGTCCAATCACGTTCTGCTCTCAAAACCTTAATTCGATTCTGTACCAAGGTAATACCTCCTTAACAAAATGTAACTTGTTATTTACATTTATAATGTAACATAATGATTACATTTTGTCAATACATGTTAACTTAGTTATTGCTCAAAATATATTTTTTGTCTTGTGGTTAATACATACGTCTGAGTTAAATATGATTACTATTTTTTTAATATATGTAATTTTCTATAATCAGTTGGTGACATATTCATACGTTCATTAAATACCTTTGAAAAATAACTGGAACTGTTGAAACCAGTCATTTCAGCAATTTGAGTCATAGAGTAATTTGTCGTTAGTAGTAGTGAAAGGCTAACCGATATACGATATTTCATAAGATATTTTACTGGTGGTGTATGGATGATATTTTGAAAACATCTGGAACATTCTCTGGTACTGATACTAGCGAAATCAGCGATGTCTTTGATAGATAATGGTTCTGAATAATTATCATGAATAAACTGCATCATGCACTGAGTACGACTTTCCTGTAATGGGTTAATAGGCACGCTCTTTAAATTTTTGTACATTATATCATTTAGAATGAACCGCCAAATACGCGAAAGATTTTCACATATAATCAGCTCTTTACAAAAAAGTTCTTTATTAAAAGCAGAATAAATCTCTTTAATGGCTAAAATTATCTCATTTTTCCATGTGGAAGTATTGGAAAAAGTATAGGTTGCTAACTCTGTATTGTCAAAAATAAGTGTAGTCATTTGATGATAAAGTGAGGTTGCTTTACCACCAGTAAAAATAGATGGCGAAAAAAGAATTGTGATTAATTCACAGCCTTCACCCTCTGCTACTTCCATTGAATGCAAAATATTTGAATTAACAAAAGCTCCTTCGTTTTCATGGATGATATACTCCTGACTACCCAAAAGCATTCGTAGACAGCCTTTAGTAACCACAAAAATTTCTATTTCTTTATGCCAATGCCATGGTACACTACCTAGTGCATATTTTGCTATATCAGCAAAGAAAATTGCACAAGGGAAGTCTTCGGCAACATATTCTAATATTTCCATACCTTTTTCGTTAATAGGAATAATATCTCTCTGCATAGTTATATACCTCGGTTGTCTTAAATTTACAAAATATAGTCTTAAATATAATATAATATAATGCTTTTTGGCTATATAATTATAACATAGCAAATTAGTATCAACTATAGTTATAATGAATGATACTGATAAAAGATAATAAGAAAGGATTAATTTATTGTGATAAAAGATGTTTTCGGTAAAAGGTTAGGTATGGTTATATCGGGGATCATAGGGACTGCTATAGGATGTGGATTATTAAAATTCGCAGATTTAGGAATTGATCCTTTTAATGCACTAGTAACTGGAATGGCAAATCTAAGTCATATGCAGTATGGTATGATATGTATGATAGTGACAGGTGTATTTATGGTTGTTACATTGATTTTTGATAAATACTACATAGGTATTGCAACCATTTTCAGTCTTTTTTTATTCGGATATATGGTTGAGTATACATTGGTACTATTAAATATAATTTTGCCAAATACAAGTATGCTTATCCGAGTCATCACATTGATGTTGGGATTAATAATTATCAGCGCATCATCTTCTCTATATTTTACTGCCAATATGGGTGTTTCAACATATGATGCAATGTCTTTGATTGCAGCAGATAAATCACCGATTCCATTTCGTATATGCAGGATTATTTCAGATGTTATTTGCGTAATTATAGGATTCGTTTTTAATGCCACCATTGGGATTGGAACTATTATCACTGCATTTTTCCTTGGTCCTGCAATTGACTTCTTTAACAAAAGTCTAGCCAAACCGTTACTCTATGGGAAGTGTAGTTGTGAAACAACAAACCATTTGAATAAAGATATGAAACAGAACAGGAGGAGGATTATATGAAAACAGAAGGTATTATGCAGAGGTTTCATTTTCATTTTTTTTAAAGAACCAACTAAGTAAAGAAGAAATCAACCAACTAGCAGAAGAAAAAGAAGTTGTCTACAGACAATTATGCCTTTCAGATAAGCAACATTATCGATTGGCTGATGGTTTAGTTGAGTTTTTGGATTATTTAAAAAGGCAACAGATACCTTTTACTATTGCGACTGCCTCTGGTCTAAATAATCTTAAATTCTTCTTCGAAAATTTAGATTTGGGAAAATGGTTTAACATAGAACAAGTAGTTTATGACAACGGACTTATTCCAAGTAAACCTGAACCTGATATATATATATAAGCGTCTCAAAATATAGGTGTTTTGCCTGGTAATTGCATTGTATTTGAAGATGCTATGTCAGGTATTGAAGCTGCCCATAGAGCAGGAGTAAGTAACATTATAGGAGTTGCTTCTACATTATCCAAGGAACAGCTCCAGCAAATACCTGATATTTCTATGGTAATAGAAGATTACAAAGATGTAAAAAACTTGATTAATCTTATATAATAGATTACCTATTAGCACATGAATCAAACATATAAACTATAGTAAAAATTTTACTTGACTATTTTCAGAATAGGAGTATAATTAAACCAAAATTATTAACAAGTATTAAAAGAAGGAGTTGATTTTATCGAAAAACGCGAACAATATAATAGGACTATTTAGAGCATTACCACTATTTAGCTAATTGTTTAGCGCTTGAATATTTTGATGATACATTGTGTTGTTGAGTTTGAGTTCACCATAGGGGTGATGCTTTTTGTATGCATAAATTTATAATGTAACTAGGAGATATGGAACAAAGAATATTAAAAGGAGATAAAGTGATGATACATACGATTAAGAAAATATTAGGTGAATTTTCAGGGATGGATTATAAACTTGTTACAAATGATATGAATTTAAAAGATGATTTGTATCTTGATGATAGTGATTTAGATGATGTACTTAATGAGATTGAAGATCTCTTTGGATTTGAGTTTAATGAAAGGGACACAGAATTGATTTATGTTAGTGATTTAATTGCATTTGTTAAAACTGCAATATAATCATTTAAATTAGGTTTTGGTAAAAATTCTAGGATTATAGTGACGTGGTTAAAATGATGTTTATTGATGGTCATGGTGTAATCAAAAGATAAGAGGTGTTATGTATGGTGTTAGCTTATGTACAGAAAACAATAGCTGAAATAATTGGTGTAGAAAAGCCAAAAGAGATTGGTTTGGAATTTTCATTTGTTGAGGATAAGAGGATGAATGAAGATGAATTTTTTTCTATGCTAGAGGATCTTGAAGAAGAGATGCAGATAGATTTAGTTGATTATGCATGGAAGTTTGAGACTGTAAAACAACTGGTTGATTATATTAATAGACATAAATAGAGTTAATCTCTGCATATATCTTGAAAACAATATGAAAATGAAATAATAAGTTAAATCTAAAAGGAGATTAAATTAACAATGGAAAAAGAAAGGGAATTAAACTTTGATGAAATGATGATCATGAAAGAGAAAAGGCGTACTTCAAGATCAAAAGGTAAACGTACTTACGAAAAAACAAAGATTAGAAATAGTAGACAAAAGCAAAGAAACGTAAAAAACATTAACTATGATTTATCCTATAATGAAGATTATTATAATGAATTCGAAGAATATTAAGAGGTAGAAATGAAAGGTATATTACTTTATAAAGTAAAAGAAAGTGAGCTAAATATCACTCATTATGAAACAAGAAGGTTTTTGGAAGAAGCTGCAAACTTATGTATAGACCTAGATGTAATGAGTCCGGATCAATTTGAGTTATTTGTGAATAAAGAAGATGAATGTAGTATTTATGTAGATGGAGAACCTTTGGATTTACCTGATTTTGTTATTCCTAGGATGGGTTCAGGAACTACTTATTTTGCTTTAGCATTAATAAGACAGTTTGAAAGGCTGAATATACCATGTATTAATTCAAGTGTAGGTATAGAGACTGTTAAGGATAAGTTGTTTTCTCAACAAATCCTTGCTCAAAAGAAATTGCCTGTACCAAAAACAATGCTAATGAAATTTCCTGTAGATGTTGACTTTGTAACCAAGCAGTTTGAATATCCCCTCGTAGTAAAAACCTTATCTGGGTCACTAGGCAAAGGTGTGTTTTTGATGGAGAATCGAAAACAGCTTGAAGATTTATCTAGAATGATTGAGATTGCTAATCCAAATATGAATATTATCATTCAGGAAATGATAAAAGATAGCAAAGGGAAGGATTTAAGAGTATTCGTTGTTGGAGGACGTGTTGTAGGTTGTATGCTGAGAAAAGCTAAAAAAAATGACTTTAGAGCTAATTATTCAGCAGGTGGAACGGTTGAAAGCTATCCTTTATCACCGATTATTGAACGGATTGCTCTTGAAGCTTCAAAAATACTAGGTTTAGATATTGCTGGAGTTGATTTATTATTTGACGGAGAGAGTTTTAAAATATGTGAAGTGAATTCTTCTCCAATGTTTAAAGGCTTAGAGTCATGTACAGATGTAAATATCCCAAAAGTTATCTTTAAATATGCATACGATGAGCTGTATTTAACAGACCATGTTATATCAAAAAAATTAGAGGTTGTGGAGAAAATGTGACCATAAGGTTTGATGATTGTAGGTAATATTATGAAGGAGCCAATATGATTATAGAATTTGGAAAACCAGCAGTAAAGATTTTAGACAATACATTTAGTAGCGAACAACATTATTATAACAAGGTATTACATGCCCAAATGCATGAATTGGTTAAATTTTTCTTTAACATGGATAGAGAAAGAGTTGCTGAAAGATTTTGTCATTTGAATCCAAGTGTAGATAAAGAAAAGTTATTACTTTGGTTAAAATATAAGCCTAAGTATATGCAATGGTCAGGTACAGATTTGTTTAATGTAACGACAGAAAAAGGAGTAAAAAGGATGGTTGTACTTGAAACGAATTCATCACCATCTGGACAAAAGTCGATGCCCCTATTGAATGAAAATGAAGAGATGGGAGGCTACAAACGATTAATAGAACAATCTTTTTTACCTTTTGTTAGGTCTAGGCGCACGATACCTGGTGCTTTTGCGGTTGTATATGATAAGAATGAGATGGAAGCATCAGGTTATGCCATCACACTCGCCAATTTAGTCAATGAAGATGTTTATTTAGTACCATTTTTTAATAATGATCCAAACCCTAGTGTACGTTTCGAAAATGAGATTATGCAAGTTAGGGATGAATTAGGAGAATGGCATGATATAAAAGCAGCTTATCGTTATGTAACACAAAAACCATGGAATCGAATACCGGTAAAGACAAAAACATTAATTTATAATCCAATAATAGCATGCCTTGCTGGTGGACGTAACAAGAGAATGGCTTCGAAAGCTTATGAGCTTTTCAATTCAGAGCTGAAAGATGCTAATTTAAAAATAAGAAAACCTGAAACAATTAATGATGTAAAATTTAATGAAATTCCCCTATGGGTTGATAGATTTAATGGACATGCGGTTATTAAAAATCCATACTCTAATGCGGGACAAGGCGTGTATACAATTACTTCTGAAAGAGAACTGAAAAAGTTTATGGATGAAAGACATGACTATGATGATTTTATTGTACAAATGTTGATTGGTAATTATCATTGGTCAACCAATTCAACTGAAGGGAAGTATTATCATGTAGGGATGGTGCCTAATAAAAAAAATAATATTTATGTTGCTGACTTAAGATTTATGATTGCATCAACTGAAGACGGATTTGTACCAGTAGCTATGTATGCTAGAAGAGCAGAGAAGCCACTTACGCAGAATCTAATGTCTTCAGAAGATTCGTGGGAAATGTTAGGAACGAATCTATCAGTAAAGACTGCTGATGGATGGGATAGTGAAACAAGAAGATTAAAACTAATGGACACGAAGGATTTCAACCAGTTAGGTTTATCATTAGATAGTTTGGTGGAAGGTTTTATTCAATCCGTTTTATCAACAATTGCTATTGATAGAATGGCAGATCAATTAGTTGGAACCAAAAAAACAATGAAAAGAAAGCTATTTTCTGCAATAAATGGTGATCCAATACTTCTTAAAGAAATAATGAAATAAGTTTTAAATAGGGCAGGATTAGATTGTACCAATCGGATCCTGTTTTTTTGTTATATAAGTAAAAAATGTACATCACTTAGCACTGAGTATAAAAGCTTTGCAAAGAAAATAGAGGAGGAGTTAAAAAAATTGAATAACATGTTAATTGTATATAATGAAAAAGAAATTACTGACTTGACTTTACCCTTAGGGCAAGGTGTAAGATATAGGTAAACATATAGGATATGCTGAAAGGAGGATAATCTATGTTATCTATTGGAGAGTTTTCAAATATATGTAAAGTATCTACAAAGACGCTTCGTTATTATGCAGAAATAGGGCTTATTCTACCTGCTGAGATTAATACTGAAAATGGTTATAGATATTATTCTGTAGAGCAATTAGAAACCATGTTATTTATCAACCGCCTAAAATCATACAATTTTTCTTTGGAGGAAATTAAAACAATCATCAAAGCGGAAGAATTACTGGACGAAAAACTTTACTTGGCACTTACCAAAAAGAAAAAAGAAATTGAGAAACAAGTACTGGAATCTAAAAGAAGTCTAGACCAATTAAATAATGATATATCAAATTTGAAACAAGGCAAATCAATTATGTCATATCTGGAAAGTATTGATGTTCAACTTGTAGAAGTACCAAAGATGTATCTTCTATCTTATCGAAAAATGGTTCATGAATATGAATTTGCTGAAGAATATGGTAATAATTTTGCTAAATTATTTAAGAAAATACAAGACGACAAATTAACAATACTTGCTCCACCGATGGTACTTTTTCACAGTGCAGAATTTAGTCCATTTGGTTTAGATACTGAATTTGCTATTCCAATAAAAGAGTATGTTACAGGTACAAGAGATTTTCATCCGGGACTATGCTTAAAAACAGTGTTGTATGGTTCTTATTCAAACCTTTCTTCTATATATACTAAACAGCGTGAATGGGCAGAAAAGGAAGGATATGAATCTAACAATGCCCTTTATGAAGTATATGTAACCGACCCTTCTCAAGTTCAAAAAGAGAGTGAGCTTATAACTGAAATATATTATCCTGTAAAGAAGAAAGTGTGAAACTTTATATAGCATATGAAATAAGAAAAGATCAGTAAGCTAAAAAGACAGTAAATGATAAAGGAGAAAATTATATGAATCAAGAAAAAATAACAGAGTTGGAAAATAAAATAAATAATGATTATAGCAATATTACAGGTATGGTTGTATTGAAAAACGGTAAAACAGTATATGAAAATTACTTTAATGAATGTAATGATACTAGTCGAATTCATGTCTATTCAGTAACAAAAAGTATTATTTCCATATTGATAGGTATTGCAGTAGATAAAGGGTACATCAAAAGCATCAACCAGAAGGTATTAGATTTTTTTCCAGATTACATAGTTAAAAAAAGAGAAAAAACAATACAGAATATTACACTTAAGAATTTGCTGACAATGACAGCTCCGTATAAGTATAAGGCGGTTGTACCCTACATAAAGTATTTTACCAGTGATGATTGGGTAAAATTTACACTTGATTTATTAGGGGGTAGGGGACAGATAGGAGAATTTAAATACACTCCCCTCATAGGACCAGATATTTTATCAGGGATACTTGTAAAAGCAACTGGGCAATCTGTGTTAGATTTTGCAAGAGAAAATTTATTCTCACCACTAGGAATTACTGTTGAGAGTAATGTGATTTTTCATAGTAAAGAGGAACAAATGGAATTTAATAAATCAAAAAATATCAGCGGATGGGTTGCTGACGGCGCTGGAGTAAATGCAGGAGGATGGGGGCTTACGCTTTCTCCTATAGATATGGCAAAAATAGGTCAATTATACTTAGATGGTGGAATGTGGAATGAAAAACAGATTGTATCCACAAACTGGATAGACGAGAGTATAAAGGAACATAGCCGATGGGGAAAAATCAATCTTGCGTATGGATATTTATGGTGGATTATCGATGAAAAAGAACATTCCTGTGCAGCTATAGGAGACGGAGGAAATGTGATTTATTTTAATGCAAAGAAAAAAATAGTAGTTTCTATTGCTGCCTTTTTTAGGCAAAATGTAAAAGATAGGATAGAATTTATAAAGGAATATGTTGAACCAATATTTGAAAATTAATATTTTTAATTAATATATATAATTCTTGACTATTAAAAAGTGCTATAATATAAATTAGAATTATAGTTAGTTTATGTATATATTCTAAAATGATAATATTTTATGTGATGATGTGGTTTAAGGGGGTTTTAATGTTTGAGATTGGTTAAATATATTTTTAAAAATAAGATTTCATCTATTGTAATAATTATTCTAAGTGCATTGTTAATAATATTAAGCTCAAAATATTATAAGTTAAAAAGTTATGTTGATTCTAATATTGTAATTGAATCATGGGGTTTTGCAGTAAATAATTTTGGAATCATTGAGTTGTTAGAACAAGACAATATACAAGAAGATCGTGACAAAAAAATTCATAAGCTTTGTTTTGAAATGTATGATCAGTACAATGAAATATGTAGAGCATATGGAATGTCAGGTGTTTCAGGTGAAAAAAATACATTTGATAATAGATTAGTAGAAATACTGCATGATGATTTAAAGAACTTTAATTACTCAGAAATTGTAAAGATACACAAAATGATAGAGGAAGTATTGATAGAACATAAAGTATGCTATAAAGATTTAGAAAATTATATGAATACAAATGAAGTAGACTACAGTAGGTTGCTTGTTAAAGAATGGAAGGAAATAATAATTAAGTTGAATTCGTTAAGCTTCTAAAGATGGTATTAATTCACTTTCTATAGAGTAAGTAACTAAGAGAAAAGTGCGTACTTGTATAGCTTTGCTAATATCAGGAGCAGGGATTCTACCAGTTGATATAATCGAGAAAAATGATGATTATAAAATAGTTATGACACAGGGGAAAATTATAATGCACTTTCCCAGTTGAGCGAAATCATAGAATGTAATGGATATTATGTTTTTACCCAAGATTCAAAAGATGAAAATATTTTGGTTGAAGGTAGAATGTTTGCCCCGGCAATAGGAATAAATGAAGACCCAGTTACAGGGAATGCTAATGGACCTCTAGGGGCATACATTGTTCATCATAAACTTGTAAAGCATAACAAATCTTTATGTACTTACTTTAGAAACCTATATAGGTTTCTTTTATTTATTGGAAAAACTAAAAAGTAGTAAGGAATGTATCTATAGTCACTACCATCAGCCGGTGTAAATTAGTTCAAGCTAGTGATGATTTTAATTTAGCCTTATGTTATAATAATTTAGGGTAATTTATGGAAAACAGAAGTTTGAATTTAAAACTACAGATTATTTGTATTTTTATGTCTTTGAGAATAGGGCAATATAATTAATTAGCTTTTGTGATATAAAACAAATTAATATAAAATAATAGTAATAAGGAGGTAAATTATGAGCGATTGGTTTACCATTGAACAAATTGACAAAGATACTCATATCATTAGTGAGTATAAACACTGGGAAGAATCTCATGCGTATCTTCTAAATGGTGCAACTTACAGTTTGCTAATTGATACCGGTCTTGGTATTATGAATATTTATAACGAAGTTGTTAAATTAACAGACAAACCTATAATAGCTGTTGCCACTCACGTACATTGGGATCATATTGGAGGACATGAGTATTTTCCTGATTTTTATGTACACGAAAATGAGGTTAATTGGCTTGCAGGTGAGTTCCCATTAACGATGGAACAAATAAAAGCCTTTGTTGTTGAGGACTGTAAGTTGCCAGAAAATTTTAATATTGATGATTACAGGTTCTTTCAAGGGACTGCTACAAGAGTTTTGAAGGATAATGATATTATTAATCTTGGAGGACGTACTATACAAGTGCTGCACACACCAGGACATTCACCGGGTCATATGTGTTTTTATGAAAAAGAAAAGGAATATCTTTTTACTGGCGATTTGGTTTACAAAGGAACATTATTTGCTTATTTCCCATCAACTGATCCCGAAGCATATTTATTATCCATAGAGAGAGTTGCAAGTTTCCCAGTAAAAAGAGTGTTTCCTGCACACCATGATTTGAATATTAACCCTTCTATCCTTCAAGATATGAAGAAAGCTTTTACTGAACTAAAAGCCCATGACAAACTACACCATGGAAGTGGTACTTTTAAATACAATAATTTTGCTATATGGTTATGATTAACTATATTAATAAAAATAATAAAGAAAATTTAGAGGTGTTCAGATAAAAATCTTTCTGCTTCTGTTTTCATATAAATCAAAAATACAATTTAGTTAATTTGCTAATGGGCAAAAGCTATGAGACTATGCTCTTCATATTCATTTAACAATAGTGAAAACCATACTCTAAGAAGGTGGTTTTCACCTATTTAGCATCCAATAATACTATGAGTGGCCTATATGGATGAGGGAATAAGTAAATAGAGCCAATAAAAAAATTATGGTTGACTGATTGTTTATACTGTATAATAAAAAAGTAAAATGAAATGAGTTACAAGTTTAATAAGAAAATAAATTTAATAAAAATTAGAAGTCTGGTTAATACCATTAATTAGCATATCAAGAATATATATAATAAACGACAATTAGAAGACTAAATGATGCATAGGAGGAAGTATGGAATTAAAGCTATTTGGATTTATACATGATGTGACGAATTATTTAGAGAGTAAAGAAGATGATTTGGAAATAGCATCTAATGAAATAAAAATTTTTCTAAAAGAATTATTAGAGGTAAGTACTGATGGTTACTTGAACATTAATAGAAGAGTGAAATCAGTTCCTAGTTTAAAAGAAAAGATTATCAGAAATAATTCTTATAAGGAATATGATTCTTCAGAAGAATTCATTTCCAATCTATCAGATTTAATAGGTATAAGAATAGAATGCAGATTCATTGAAGATGAATATAAAATATATGAAGTATTGAAGAGATGTTTTAGTATGTGCCACTCAGATGGATATTATTATAACTCACTTAATAATAATATTAGACTGGAACTAGATGGACCACAGCCTCAAAAACAAAAAAATGGGTTTGAAATATATAGGATAGATGGAGTTTATGAATATGATGATGAATTGTTTAATTTTGAACTACAAATAAAATCCCTTGTTAATGTGTTTTGGGGTGAAATAGAACATAAGATAATATATAAAAACAATAATTACACCATATGGGACAGCTTTTTTAAAGATATTATGGGATCAATAAACGAAAATCTTTCCATGATAGATAAACAATTACATATTATTGATGATCAATTTAAACAACTAAATACAATCAGTCCATCAGTTAGAAAAAATCAAATTGAAACAACCCTGGCAAAAATGATTTATGATATTTTCTCAATAAAAATTAAGAATAGCATTGGTTTCATTGTAGATTTTAGAAAGTCATGTGATACGATAATGAAATATATTTTCAGGTCTAATCATGCAGAAAACTTGGACGACTATAATAAGACTTTAGTAAAAACATTTTCAAGGTTAAATGATATAAGTGAGAATGAGATTGATTTTACACATGAGATAATATTTGAAAGAGAAGTAACATTCCAAGATGAATTCTCTAAGGTTATGGGAGAAACTATCATAGCTTCAATTAATAGTGATTTTCAATGGAATATTTTTTTTAGAATATTATTTGAAATAGAGCTTGGAAATAATGTAGAGGATTTTGAAACGTTTATCCAATTTATTAAGGAGCGATTTAGTAAAAATCGAAGTCTATCAAAGTTATTTGTGTTATTTGAAGAGATGCAAGCTGAGGAAATGATAGAAAAATTAATGGAAACCATTGTATATGCTTTTAAAAAGATTGATTCAATAAAATTCATTTATGATACAAGCATAGAGGAAATAAACCATACACTCCGCTATATAGTTGGACTAATATGTAAAAATATTCAAACATATGAAGATTGGCTCGAGTATAAAGAAATATATCTGGAATATTTACAGGTGAAAATCTTATCTATATTTGACTACAAAATAGAAATAACAAAAGTGAAAAAATTTCTAGAAAAAGCAAAACATACATCAAGTATAATAGAAATTAGTGAAGATATCCTTGGGTATACCCATGAATTAGAGTCACTATCTGTGATAGAAGCAGATCAAGCTTTAAAACTTTTTAAGTTGTAATTTTGCACTAAACATTACTAATGCGTTATAGCAACTTAAGGCTGGGATATAAAAAGGAATAATCTAGGAGGAGATACTATTATGAAACATACTGGATCATGTCTTTGTGGTGAAATTGTTTTTGAGATAGAGGGAGATTTTGAGAATTTCTATCTTTGTCATTGTGGGCTTTGTCGTAAAGATACTGGCTCTGCTCATGCTGCAAATCTGTTTTCTTCCACAGCTAAATTAAAATGGTTGTCAGGTAAAAATAAAGTAAAAACCTATCAATTCAAATCAACTAGGCATATTAAGAGCTTCTGCCCTGATTGTGGATCGGCGCTTCCGAACATTCAGATGGATGGAACACTGTTAGTTGTTCCTGCTGGGTGTCTGGACACTGAAGTACCCATTAGACCCCAAGGTCATATTTATATGGCAAGTAAGGCTAACTGGGACAATGATTTAGATAAAGTCCCTAGATTTGATCAAGTTCCAAAATAAAATAAAACCTGACTATAAATAAAAGGAAAGCTAAATTATTTTCATTTGAATAAATCTTATCTTTTAAAATAATAATAATAATAGAAAATATATGAAGCGGGGTAATCTACTTGCTTGAATCTTTAATAATTGTACTACGGACAGTTTTGGCACTCATTTTTCTTTTTATATCTACAAAAATACTAACTAAAAGAAGTTTGTCTAAGTTAACTTATTTTGATTATCTTGCTATTGTCACCTTGGGAACTGTAGCGGGTAATCTAGCATTTAATGTGAAAATCAAGATGATTGATTTTATTATTTCTATGACTGTAATCACATTAATTATTTATTTAATATCTTGCCTTTCTTTAAAATCTAGATTGTTACGTAAGTATTTGGCTGGAGAATCAACAACTTTGATTAAGAATGGTAAGATTTTAGAAAATAATATGACTAAGTTGAAATACTCCTATGATTATCTAATTCAACAACTTCGTCAGGAAGAAGTTTTTGATATTAGTCATGTTGAATTTGCTATATTTGAACCTAATGGAGAATTAAGTATTCAGTTAAAATCTCAAAACCGTCCATTGACTCCACAAGATCTAAATATACAGACTAATTATGAAGGACTTGCTACGGAGATAATCCTAGAGGGAAAATTAATAGAAAAAAATCTTAAGTTAAACAACTTAACCAAAGAATGGATTAATGATGAACTAAAGAAAAGAGGAATTGAAGATATAAAAGAAGTGGCTTTTGCAGCATTATCTACAAATGGGAACTTATATATTGACCTTTATCAGGATTAATTTGATTTATGTCAATTTATTAATTATGAGGCTTACATTTACTTACTTTTCTTTAAGATTAAAACAGGCTTACTTAAAAGACTGTTTTTTTTTACCCATCAATACTCCAGATAATCCATCTCCTATAACAATTACTTCACAGTATTTAATTACTTGAATCATAAGATTTGCCTCCTAGCTTAATGTAATAGGTAACTGTAGATTTATATATATCGTAATACCACAATAAGTAAAAATCCTTAAAGAATAAGTAAAGAATCTTAAAAAAAATGCATGGTTTAAAAAAGTGATACAAGTTATAATAAAGTTAGATTAATGGATGCATCATTATACTGGTTTAAAGACTTTGTTGGAGTATCTCCATCTATCTATAGAAAGGGAATTGATCATGAATCCATTTAAGAGAAGTATTTCATTACAAAAGAAATTAATGTTAACAATTTTCCTTGTTGCTTTTATCCCAATGGTGATTTTACCACTTATTGGCTATTTTTATACAAGTAACCTTCTCAAAGATAAACTTGAAGTTTTAACGAATCAAAATGTTGAAGAAATTGAAAATGGTATTAACCATGTTATTGATGATATTATTATTGCTTCTAATGTAATTGTTTTAGATAAAGAAATACAAAAAAATTTACATAACAAAATGGATAGTATAACGAAAGAAATACAGCAAAAAAAAGTCATTGAAAGTAAATTAGAAAACATGGAAGCCAGTAATTTGTTTCCTTATAATGTAGAATCTATTCTATTAGATTTCAATGGAAATTACTATCATACGGGAATAGAAAGATATTATGATTATAATCAAATTGTCAAAGAAGACTGGTTTATCGATACTGTTAATAAAAATGGCTTTTTCTTATGGGATGCACCTACCACAAAAATATTACAATTTCAAGGTGGAATTACCCTGGTAAGGCTGCTAAAGGAAGATTATTATGAAGCAACCGGAGTGTTGGCTATACATCTTTATCCAGAAAAAAAAGTAAAAAAATTATTGGTTAGGGAAGAAGATTATGGAGGCACTGAGAGGTATTTATTAAATAGTTCAGGGGAGATAATATTAGATTCTATTAATCATATGAAAGAACCCAAATATATTAATCAACTTGCTCACATCATCAGTGAAGAAGGTGTAGTACATATTGGAGGAGAATCAGTTTTCGTATCTATTAGAGAAATTGAAAAAACCAACTGGACTTTAGTTCAGATCATACCCTATAATTCAGTTATGCAGGAGGTAAAGCATTATAGAAATTTTACAATCTTTTTAAATTGTGTCTTTATTGGACTTATGTTATTTAGCGCTTATGTTGCTTCAAGACAAGTTACAAAGGCCATTAAAAAATTAAATCAGACAGTGAATCAAGTGACTAAAGGTGATTTAACGGTTAAATCAAATATTACTGGTAGTATAGAAGTCAATCAGTTAAGTGAAAGTTTTAATTATATGGTAGATGAAATTAATGGCTTGATTGAAAATGTCAAATTGGAAATAGAACAAAAACAAAAATTTAAATTAGAAGCTCTCCAAGCACAGATTAATCCTCATTTTTTATTAAATACGTTAAATGGAATTAAATGGCTGTGTGTTATTGAAAATGCAAAAACAGCAGAAAAAATGCTTGTTTCTTTAGGTTATCTTTTAGAAAATACTCTTGAAAAGTATGATGATTTCATATCTCTTGAGGATGAAATTAAGTGTTTAGAAAGCTATGTTAAACTCCAAAAAATGCGATATGGTAAACGATTTCGTATAGAATATAATATTCATGAACAAGTAAGAACTATAAAAATCCCTGTATTGCTATTACAACCTATATTAGAAAATAGCATATTACATGCATTTGATAAACCCTTCGAAGGTGAAGGGTTAATTACTGTACAAGCATCTCCAAAAGCAGGATTTGTAGAAATTATTATATTAGATAATGGTGTAGGAATGAATCAAGAGAAGGTTCAAAAGTTAATGGAAGGTATTAGAAAAAATGAAAAGTATTCAGGTATGGGAGTTAAAAATGTAAAAGAACGTGTAAAGCTTTATTATGAAAGTCCATGTGGCCTATGGATAGAAAGTGAAGAAGGTGTTGGAACAAAAACTACAATAATCATTAAAGATTTATTAGATGGAGATGAAGATGATGAAAGTATTAATAGTTGATGATGAAATACTAGTTAGAAAAGGTATAGCCATGGGAATTGAATGGGAGGCTCTGGGTTTTAATGAAGTATATGAGGCTAGTAATGGCGTTGAAGCCTTAGAGATTGTTCATCAAGTTCACCCAAATCTTATTTTTACTGATATTAAAATGCCTAAAATGGATGGGTTGGTACTCATTGATGAGATTAAGAAGGTATATCCAGACATTGTAATACTGGTACTAAGTTGTATTAATGATAGTGATTATGTAAGAAAGGCTTTAAAATTTAATCGTGCCATTGATTATATTCCTAAGCTTTCTATGGGTACTGATGAATTAAAAGAGATAGTTATTAAGGCAAAAAGCTATATTAAGATCAATAATGAACCTACTTCAAAATATATCCCAATATTTAGTGGTGATCGGATACATTCCCTAAGAGAAGCTATTAAGCATAGAAATGGAGAAGAGGTAAAAAAAATTCTTAAGAACTGTTTTTATGAAGCTAAATCCTATTATAATGTAGTAGAAACCTTTATAGAATGGCATGATATCTTTAGTGTATTTAGTACTGTTATGAAAGAAGCAGGTGGTAATGTTCATAATATAAAAATTGCAGATGTTGAAGCATATGAGTATTTACGTAGAGCGAATAATCTTGATGAACTAGAAGAACGCTTTAATAAGTTTGCCCTGACATATCTAGAAAGTCTAATAGAACTTGAAGGAGCAGGACTTAGTAAAGAAATCAAAAATGCAATAACATATATTCGAAATAGATATGCACTGAATTTAAGATTACAAGATGTTGCCATGGAGATTGGCTTAAACGATACTTATCTTTCTAGAATCTTTAAGAAACAATTAGGAATGAATTTTAGTGATTATCTGAATAAAGTTCGGTTGGAAAATGCAAAGGAACTCCTAAATACAAAGAAATTACCTATCTATGAGATAGCTGAAAAAGTCGGGTATAATAGTGAAAGCTACTTTAGCAGGATTTTTAAGCAGTACTATGGAATTACGCCAAAGCAATATCAAATGAAATAATAGTACATTTTCAACTTTTTGATGCACTATTTTTACTTTTTTAGTTTTCAAAATTAAATCAGAGGAAAAGAATGAAAAAACAAGTAAATACAGTTCATTCAAAGCTTAAGATTAATCTTTTATACTTAACTTATATTTTAGAGGAGGTAGGAACATGAAAAAAATATTTTCTATAGTACTTTTAGTATCATTAGTGCTTTCAATAGTAGGATGTGGAAATCAAAAGGGAGATATCAAAACAACAAATAGTAATGGACAAAGTGAAACAGGTACATCAAGCTCGTCAATGAGTAACAGTGAAGTTTCCGATGAGATAATTAACTTAGTAGTATGGGGTGGAGTACCAGCTGAATCAGGACCTCAAGCATTAGTTAATGCATGGAATACTGAACATCCAAATATACAAGTAGAATATGTACGCTTTGTTAATGATGACACGGGAAATACAAAGTTAGATACAGCAATACTTTCAGGGGAACAAATTGATGTATTCTTCACTTATAGTATTGATACATTAAAGAAACGTGTTGAAGGTGGTATGGTTGAATCATTAGAATTGTATGAAGCTGAAGAGTTTATTAAAGAAAATATAATTGGTGGTGATGATGGTCAAGTAAAAATTAATAGTGAATTATATGGCTTGTCAACAGCTAAGGAATCAATAGGATTTATGATTAACTCAACCATGCTTGAAAGTCAAGGGGTTACCATTCCAGATAATTGGAGTGTTGATGAGTTTATGGAAGTTGCTAAACAATTGACTCATGAAAAAGATGGTCATAAAGTTTATGGAACTCATGGTTACTATGCAGGATTACCCCTTGCTATTTCATCCACGGTATTAGGCGGAGATCAGTATTATAGTGAGGATGGCAAAGCTAGTAATTTTGATGCACCTGAATTTGAAGTGAATGCTAGGGTAAAAGAATTAATGGATGATGGTTATGCAATGCCTTATGATGAAGTTTTCTCTAGAAAGCTTGAGGCTTATTGCCATTCAGCATTTTTAAATGAAGAAGTAGCAATGATGCCATTTTCTGGTTGGATGCTTCGTTATGTAAAAGACCTAGAAAACTATCCACATGACTTCATAACGACATTTGCACCATATCCAACTAGCGAAAAGGGTGTGCCTAATAATTATCAAGCAACTCTTAATAATCATATAAGTATTAGTAGTAATTCCAAATATAAAGAAGAAGCTTGGGAATTTATTAAATTCTGGATTACTGATGGAACAAAATTTATGCTTTCAGCTGGAAAAATTCCTGTGTGGAACCAAGTGAGCGATGAAGAAGTAATCGCTGGAATCGTAGGAAAAGACGGAGAAAAACTATTTGATATAGAAGGTTTTAAGAGAGTTATGTTAAATCCTCATTTGCAATATATTGTAGATACATACACAACTGCTTATCCACAAATTATGCAAATATACAAAGAAGAAAGTGAGATGTTTTTCTTAGGAGAAAGCTCTAAAGAAGATTACTTATATAATATAAAAAGAAGAGCAGACGAAGCTATAGAAGCCGAATTACAATAATGAAAGGTTGGCTTTTAGCCAACCTTCTTTTAAAGGATGTGACTATATGAAAAAAAGAAGAAATTGGACTGCTATTTTATTTATTGCTCCAAATTATATTGGATTTATTATATTTATCTTATTACCTGTAGTATTTTCTTTTTTTGTTTCCTTTACAGATTTTAATATCTTTAAGGGAATAAAGGGTATGCAGTTTATTGGTTTTGAAAATTTCTTAAATATGTTAAAAGATCCATGGTTTAAAGCGGCCTTAATCAATAACTTAAAGTATACATTGATTACAATACCTTGTTTAATTGTAATATCCATGGTTTTAGCTACAATTTTAAATGATAAAGTCTATGGGAAAAATATTATGAGAGCTCTTGTATTTATACCTTATATAGCTAGCGTTGTAGCAGTTAGTGCTGTTTGGTCTATGCTGTATAATCCTTCTCAAGGGATTATTAATCAGTTGTTAATGGCAATAGGAATTAGTAACCCCCCAGCTTGGTTAGGAAGTACTCACTGGGCATTACCCGCATTAATGATTGTTGGTATATGGATGGGATTGGGCTACAATACCATTGTCTATATGGCTGGTCTTCAATCCATTGATAAGACTCTATATGAGTCAGCACAAATTGATGGGGCAAATAGTTTTCAATCTTTTTTCCATGTAACAGTTCCAATGCTTAGCAGCACTTCTTTTTTCTTATTTGTAACGAATATTATTGCATCTTTTCAAGTATTTGGAACAGTCAATATTATGACAGATGGTGGTCCAGGAACATCAACAACAGTGTTGGCTCAATATATTTATATTTCCGGCTTTAGATATCATAAGATGGGTTATGCAGCAGCAATTGCTTGGATTCTATTATTATTCATTTTTGCAGTTACGTTATTTCAATGGAAACTACAAAAGAGATTTGAAAATTCAATGTAAAAGGAGGTAAATGATGGAAGAGCAAAATACTGTAAAAAGCTATAAACTAACAAATATAGATGAAATTATTAAACACATTAAACAAAAATTTAATATTCAAAAAGTATTGATAACTTTTATTATCGGCTGTATTACAATGTTGATCATTTATCCTTTTCTTTGGATGATTGTATCTTCTTTTAAACCACTTGGCGAGATTTATCAATTTCCGCCTAAATTTTTTACTAAGTCCATGTCTTTAAAAAATTATAAAGAAGTATTATTCAATCAAAATCCTTCATTTTTACTCTATTTCAAGAATACAGTAATAACAACTGTAGTATCTGTATTTGGTACAGTTATAACTGCTTCTATGGCTGGATATGCCTTTGCAAAAATGAAATTTAAGTATAGAGATAAATTATTTATGCTATATTTAATTACAATGATGGTTCCTTTTCAAGTGTTAATGGTACCTCAATTTATTCTATTTAAATATATGGGTATATTTAATACTTTATGGGCTCTAATTTTACCGAGATTGTTTTCTCCTCTAAGTACATTTCTTATGAGACAATTTTTTGTAGATATCCCTAATAGTATTATTGAAGCTGGAAGAATAGATGGAGCCAGTGAATTTCGAATATTCCACAAGTTAGTTTTTCCATTAGCAAAGCCAGCTTTGGCAACAGTTGTTATATTAAATTTTGTGTGGAGATGGAATGACTATGAAGGACCACTCATTTTCTTAACAGATAAAAAATACTATACATTAACTGTAGGTCTTACAAACTTTATTGACGAAGCAGGGGTTGCACAAGATCATTTGATTATGGCAGGTGCTGTAGTAGCTTTAATTCCTATGTTAGTAATATTCTTAATAGGACAAAAATATATGATACAAGGATTAACTGCAGGAAGTGTAAAAGGTTAGGTTAAACAATAGCATTTGATTGTAAAAATAATGAAATAGAAAGGAAGTTGGAATAATGGAAATCATTCAATATAAACAGGAAATACCTATTACTGATGAAGTAGATATAATTGTTTTAGGAGCAGGACCTGCTGGGTTTGGTGCAGCCTATAGTGCGGCAAAGCAAGGGAAAAAAGTTATGTTAGTCGAACAATCAGGTATGGTAGGAGGCGTAGCAACATCAGGATTAATGAGTCATTGGACTGGTAATACAAAGGGGGGCCTTTATGAAGAATTAATTGAAAGAGCTTATTCTTTTGAACGAGAAATAAATAAATCGATTATTAAAGAGGACATGATTAAGGTAAGGGCAGAAAAGAGTTCCCTTTGTCCACAACAAATTATTAACCCTGAAACGTTAAAGGTTGTCTTACTTCGTATGCTTGAAGAAGTAGGGGTTATCTTAAGATTATATACTTTCGCTATGGATGTACATTTAAATGAACAAAAGGATAGAATTCAGGGAGTACTGTTAACCAGTAAATCAGGAATAGAAATGATAAAAGCAACAATAGTTATAGATGCAACTGGAGATGGAGATATTGCTTATAAAGCTGGAGTTCCTTTTACTAAAGGGAGAGAGAAAGATGGTAGGATGCAGCCTGTAACGATTATGTTTAAGATGGCTGGAGTTGATATGTCTAAGGTTAAATATGTTTATGGATTTGAAGAGAGCTATGAAATTGAAGCTGGAGACTTACAAACTATAGCAAAACAAGTATTAAAAGCCCCTGCTGGACATGTGTTGATCTACCCATCCACTTTGCCCGATGTAGTTACGATTAATATGACCAATTGTATTGATATTGATGGTACAGATGCCAAAGACTTAACCAAAGGAGAGAGAGTATGTAGGTATCAAATTCAAGATATTACACATTTTCTAAGAGACTATGTGCCAGGATTTAAGAATGCTTATGTGATGGATAGTGCATCAATACTTGGTGTTAGAGAGACGAGACATTTTAAAGGAATATCAATGATGACAGAAGAAATTATTCTTGAGGCGAAAAAATTGGAGGATTGGCTTGTTAAAGATGCACATTTCAATTTTGACATTCATAATTTAACTGGGGCTGGTTTAGATAAAGATGGAGTACAACAAGAGTTTTCTCAATCTAAAGGGTATTGTATTCCATATGGTTGCTTTGTTGTGGAGAAAATTAATAATCTATTATTAGCAGGTCGAATGATTTCAGGTACTCATAAGGCTCACTCTAATTATAGGGTTATGCCAATCTGTGTGAATATGGGTGAAGGAGTTGGGGTGGCAGCCAGCTTAGCAATAGATGTTAACAGTTCAGTGAAAGATGTTAATATTAAAGAGATCCAAAAGATATTAATGAACACTGAGCCCAATTTCATGTAGGAAATTTATACTGGATAGAAAAGATGTAGTGTACAAAATTAAGTATAAGTAACAATGATTATTAAATGGAAGGATAACCATAATTCTAATGGTTATCCTTTTTTTGACTAAAAGGATTGATCTATTAGTAAGCTTTTAATAAATAATTTTATTATAAAATGCAAATAATGGATAAAATTTACAAAGAAACTTAATGCAAATAATTTAATTGTGCAAAATACTGAAATAAGTTAATGGGCTTGCAAAAGTGACAACTTATGTGTATAATAAGAAATGTCAGTAGAAACAACTTATAAAAAAATACAAATTGTCACATAGGAGGATTATATGAAAAAGAATTTATTTATAATTATAAGTGTATTATTAATCATATCACTTACAGCATGTGCAACAAAAGAGAAAAAAATAGTGATTGGAGAAGGAGATTGGGATAGTAATGCCTTTCATGATCAAATAGTTAAAATTATTATAGAAGAAGGTTATGGTTTTGAAGTGGATATCGTTACTGCAGATACATCTGTGATGGTGTCAGGATTAAAAACAAAAGATATTGATGCAGTTTTAGAATTATGGTCAGATAATGTGCTTACATATAAAGACGATATTGCAAATAAAGAATATGTTGAGCTAGCAGTTAATTTTGATGATAATATGCAAGGCTTATATGTACCAACATATCTGGTTGAAGGCGAAGACGCTTTGGCTCCTGATTTGAAATCAGTAAAAGATCTTAATAAATACGCTGATTTATTCCCAGATCCAGAAGAACCAGGAAAAGGTATTATTTACGGTGGACCAGAAGGATGGTCAGCGACGTTAATGCTTCATAATAAAATGGAAGTTTACGGATTAAGCGATAACTTTAATTTTAAAACAATTGATTCAAATGCTACCCTATCAGCGACGTTAGCTGGTGCATATGAAAAAGGGGAACCATGGGTAGGATATAATTGGGAACCAACTTGGATTATGGGGCTATATGACATGACGTTACTAACAGATAGTAGCTATAATGCTGAAGAATTTGAAAAAGGTATTGGTGCATTTCCAGCTGTCCGTGTAACGGTATGTGTTAATAATGACTTTCAAGAAAAATATCCTGAATTAAATAAGTTTTTAAGTAATTATACAACATCATCTGACTTGACAAGTAAAGGTCTTGCTTATATGCAGTCAGAGGATGTTGAAGCAGATGTTGCTGCTAAATGGTTTTTAAAAGAGAACGAAGAATTATGGAAAAAAATGGTAAGTGAAGAAGCATATAATAAAATAAAAAAAGCAATAGAAGATTAAAAGATATATATCAATATTATAAATAATAAGCTGAATATATTATGAATAAGACATAGAGCGTGGTAATATTTTCTATGTCTTATTATCTATAGTAGAAAAGGAGTGAAAAAATTTGTGGAATTTTCCGGAAAAAATAAGCTTTGAAATTAGTAAACCAATTGACGCTGTAGTAAAATGGTTACTCGTCAATTGGGATGGTTTTTTCGATGGAATAAGTACATTTGTTTTAGGTGTATTTAATATAGTTGAAAGTGCCTTAGGAATAGTACCTTGGTGGCTCATGTTGATTGGATTATTTTATGCAGGATTTAAATTGTATAATGTTAAAACAGCAATTCTATTAACAGGTATGTTATTTACAATTGGTTTATTTGGGTTATGGGAATTGATGATCTATACGTTAGTTATTGTTATTATAGCGGTTCTCGTTTCGGTAATAATAGGATTACCTATGGGAATACTAATGGCTAAATCTGAGGTAGTTAAAAGGATAATGATGCCTGTTTTAGATGCCATGCAAACCATGCCAAGTTTTGTATATTTATTACCAGCAGTTATGTTCTTTGGTCTTGGTAAAGTACCAGCTGTTATTGCAACAACAACATATGCGGTACCTCCTCTTATTAGATTAACATATTTAGGAATATCATCAGTGGATAAAGAGGTTATAGAAGCCGGTAAGTCTTTTGGATCAACTACAAAGCAGATGTTATTGAAGATTGAATTCCCACAAGCATTATCATCAATTATGACAGGCATTAATCAAACAACAATGATGGCAATGGCAATGGTTGTAATAGCTTCTATGATTGGAGCAGAAGGTATTGGTGCGCAAGTATTGATTTCTATTCGAAGAATGGAAGTTGGTAAAGGTTTTCAAGCTGGTTTAGCCATTGTATTTCTAGCGATTATTCTAGATAGAGTATTGCAGGGGGCTGCCAATAGACTTAAGGAAGCGGAGTGATAAAATTGGGAAAGAATAAAGTAGAAATTAAAAACTTAACTCTTGTTTTTGGTAATAAAAAAGAACGTGCGTTGAAGATGTTAGATGAAGGAAAATCCATACAAGAGATACGTGAAAAGACAGGCTTAGCAGTTGGTGTTAATAACATAAGCCTTGATATAGAAGATGGGGAAATGTTTGTTATTGTAGGTTTATCAGGTAGTGGTAAGTCATCACTTATTCGTTGCATGAATATGCTGAATAAACCTACCAAAGGCGAATTGTTAATTGATGGTGAGAATATATGTAACTATAATAAAAGTCAATTACAAAAATTAAGAAGGAATAAAGTAGCTATGGTATTTCAACATTTTGGTTTATTAAGTCATAGGAGCGTTTTAAAAAATGTTGAATATGGACTAGAGGTACAAGATGTTCCAAAAGAAGAGAGAGCTCAAAAAGCAAAAGAAGCAATAAAACTTGTAGGTCTAGAAGGATGGGAAAATTATTTTCCTAGACAATTAAGTGGTGGTATGAAACAGAGAGTTGGTTTGGCTAGAGCATTAACCAATGAACCAGAAATTCTATTGATGGATGAACCATTTAGCGCTCTTGATCCGTTGATTAGAAGAGACATGCAGACAGAACTTCTAAGTATTGAAGATTATATGGATAAGACAATTATTTTTATTACGCATGATATGAACGAAGCTTTTCGATTAGGTGATAGAGTTGCTTTATTAAAAGATGGTGAATTAGTACAGGTTGGAAAGCCTAGGGATTTTTTTGAAAATCCTGCTAATGATTATGTAAGTAGTTTTATTGAAGATGTTGATAAATCAAGAATTCTAAGAGTTAAGACTGTTATGAGAGAACCTATTGTATTGGCGAAACTAGGGGATAAAACAGACAAAATACTGGAAGAGCTTAAAAATAAAGATAGAGACTTTTGTTATGTTGTTGGAGATAACAAAGAGCTATTAGGTTACGTTGAAAGTGAGACTATCAGCAAGCATCTAGGTCATAAGATTGATTCTTTTGTCGTAGAAGATGTGGAGAGTATTAACCGTAATGCATTTGTTTTTGAAACATTTTCTAAATTAGATGAAAGTGATATTGATGTTGCAGTAACTGATAAAAGGAATCGTTTACGTGGTGTTATTGATCACGAAGATGTTGTTTCAGCTTTGACTCACTAAATATTATTGAAAAAATCGACATAATAGAGTATAATTAGTTGATAAAATTGATGAGGAGGTGTATATATGCCAAAGAAAAATTCAATACCAGTTTATATGCAAGTTGCTGTAGATGTTGCGTCTAGAATTACTAGAGAAGAAATCCCTAAAGACAAAAAAATTAGCGGTAGATCTACATTAGCAGGAGAATATAATGTGTCTCCTGAAACTATTAGAAAAGCAATGCGTTTATTATCAGATATGAATATTGTTGAAGTAAAACATGGTAATGGTATATATGTATCATCTATTTCTCGTGCAGAAGAATTCATTGAAAGATATCGCATAAGAGCTAGTGTCAACGAATTAAAAGAAGAACTTGTCGAGCTTATGAAAAAACGAGATGATATAGAAGATAAAATAAATAAAACGGTGAATGCAATTGTTGATTATACAAGTAGATTTAAAAATAGTGAGCATATAACAGTTTATGAGCATTATTTAAATTATGACTCAAGTATATTTGATATGACACTTGAAGAACTCGATATGTGGAATAATACAGGAATAACTGTAGTTGGAATAAAAAGAGATGGTAAAATTATTCTCTCACCTTCACCAGAAGAAAAGCTGCTCGTTAACGATAAGCTATTGTTTGTGGGTGATCCAAGTTCTAACATGCGTTTATCAGAATATATAATATCATTATAAGGATGATATAATTTTTATGGTACTTTAAAAATAATTTAAAATATTAGATGAAGTAATAACATGAGTATCTGATTTATGAGCTTCTCTACGCAGACTATGAGTAAGTGGAGGGAAGTAAGTTTATCGAATAGAGAGAAATTGATTATGAAAAATCACCTGAAGAACTGGGGTTTGGTTAGGACTTATTAGTCATGGCCTACACTACATATAGTGGTGTAATACGAGCATTAGCGAAGTTTAAACACTCTAACTCTTATTAATATAGGAGTTTAGAGTGTTTTTTATTTTAATAGAAAAAATTATCTTCTAAATCTTATGTGACACAGTCACTTTAGTTTTTAGAAGAAAGGAGATTATAAATATGTATTTAGAAAATCATAAAAGTTGGAAAGATTGGAAATGGCAATTAAAAAACAGAATTACAACAATTGAAGAAGTTGAAAAGGTGCTTGATTGTAACTTTAATGAAGATAAAAAAAAGGTATTGAAAAAAACAATTGAAAAATTTCCACTATCAATTACCCCATACTATCTATCTCTAGTTGATGCATCTGATTATGATAATGATCCGGTATTTAAGCAAGCTTTTCCACAGGTGAAAGAATTGGAAGTTTGCCGTGCAGATATTGAAGATCCATTGGGAGAAGAAGATGATAGTCCAATTAAAGGAATAACACATCGATATCCGGATCGTGTCCTATTTCACGTTAGCAATGTATGTGCTATGTATTGTCGACACTGTACGAGAAAAAGAAAAGTTGGTGACAAAGAGTATAATCCAATGAAGGAAGATTATGAAGCAGGTTTTAAATATATCGAAAGCCATCATGAAGTTCGAGACGTATTATTATCTGGTGGAGATCCTTTTTTATTGTCAAATGATTTAATTGACTATTTACTAGAACGATTAAGCAAAATTCCTCATGTGGAATTAATTAGAATAGGAACAAGAACACCCGTAGTATTACCTTATAGAATAACTGAAGAATTAGTAGACGTATTATCGAAATACAAAAACCTATGGATTAATACACATTTTAATCATCCTAAAGAGATAACCGAGGAAGCCATTGAAGCATTGGATAAGCTAGCTGGCTGTGGTATACCTCTTGGAAATCAATCGGTTTTATTAGCTAATGTGAATGATTGTCCTAGGATTATGAAAAAGCTTGTGCATAAATTGACGGCAAATAGAGTGAGACCTTATTACCTATATCAATGTGATCTATCAGAAGGGTTAGAACATTTCAGAACAAGTATTGGTAGAGGAATAGAGATAATGGAAAGTCTTAGAGGGCATACCAGTGGATTGGCAGTACCAACTTATGTTATTGATGCCCCTGGAGGAGGGGGAAAGATTCCCGTTATGCCTAACTACCTTATGTCATGGTCCACCAATAAAGCTATACTAAGAAACTATGAAGGTGTTATAACCACTTATGAAGAACCCAATGAGTATGCGCAAATTGCCTGTGACCTTGAATGTAGAACCTGTCACTTGCAACTTAAATTAGATAAAAAAGATAATATTAAATCAATTGGAATTGAAAAGCTATTATCAGATAATAGTGAAATTATTACACTAACACCAATAGAGGAGTGATTAAATGTTAGTAAAAAAAGATAAAGAAGTATTGTTAGGGTATAGTAGGATTCAACATGGTCCATTGAATGATAGAATATATGTGATGGATTATAAGCATGCACTTGACCCTTATTTAATTAGTAAATTAGATTTGATGGTTAAAAACTATCGTTACGGAAAAATTATTGCTAAGGTACCAAAAGAAGCTAGATTAAAATTTTTACGCAATGGCTTTGATGAAGAGGCTATCATACCAGGATTTTATAATGGAAGAAAACCATGCTATTTTATGGCAAGGTATCACAATGAAGAACGAAAAAAAATTATAAAAAAGAAATCAATATATACAATCATTCATAAGGCTAAGAATAATAAAAAAAGCGACTTGATTTCTATGGACGACAAGTACAACTTAATATTATTAAATAAAGAAGATAGTGTAGATATATCCGATGTTTATAAGCAAGTATTTAAGACATATCCATTTCCAATACATGATGAAAAGTATATACAAAAAACCATGGATGAGGATGTAGTATATTTTGGTGTGATGGATAATGAAAAGCTTATAGGTGTAAGTTCATGTGATATGAATACCCATGAAGAGAATGTTGAAATGACTGATTTTGCCATACTACCAGAGTATAGAGGAAATAAGTTAGCTAGGCATTTACTTAAAATGATGGAAGACACTATGGGAGAATCTGGTATAAAAATAGCATATACAATAGCAAGAAGTACTTCATACCCAATGAATGCTACTTTCTCAGCTGCAGGATACAAATATGGAGGAACCCTTTGGAATAATACTCAAATCGCAGGAAGTATTGAATCTATGAATATATGGTATAAGCAATTATGCAATAAAAAAAGTATTGAGAATGATGAAGAATCCAGTTACAATTATATCAACATATAGTTGGAGAGGTCTAAAAAATTATTAAATATTAGTAGTTAACTTTATTTAATAATCATTTAATAAATAAATCTATGCAAGACATTTACTAACGGGCAAGTATCTAAATTTCTTTATAATTAAATGATAGTCCCAACCCCTAAATTAAGTGAATCACCTTCTGCTTTTTAATAAGATAATGGTGGTTCACTTTTATTTTACTATTTTTCTATACGTGATGTGATATACTATAGGTGGATTAAAATCTGCAAGACGAACAAAAATCAGGAGCAGCAAATGTAGAGGATGGTACAGCCCAAGCCTAACATACATTTTGTTAAACATAGAAAGGAAGAATACTAATGCAATTAACTGTAATTGGAGTAGGACCTGGAGATAGTGAATTATTAACTGTAAAAGCAGTACGTATGATTAAAGAAGCAGATGTTATTTTAGTACCGGTCAAAAAAGAAGGATCGACTAATAGTACGGCTCTTAATATTGCAAAACCATATATAGAAGATATGGATAAGGTACAGTACTTATATTTCCCAATGATAGATTTTGGGGAAAATAAAACTTATGTTAATACTATTTTTAAGGAACATGGGGAAAAAATTAACCATCAGTTACAGGAACGTAAAAAGATGGTTTATCTTACCCTTGGTGATCCTATGATCTATAGTACATTTACATATATCAGTCAGTATTTAGATGGAGTTCAGTATATTCCTGGTATACCCTCATTCCTTAATGGAGCAGCGTTAAGTAAAAGTCCCCTTTGCATAGGAAAAGAGTCAATGGTGGTTATTAATATGACAGATGATGAAGATAAAATTAAAGAGGTATTCAATCTCCATGATAGTATTGTTGTTATGAAGGTATGTACTAATCAGGAATTATTAAAATATTTAATCAAGCAAGGAAAGCGGAGTGCAATTTTTATGTCTAATATTGGACTTGAAAATGAGTATTTTACTACAGATATTAATTATCTGGATGAAAAAGTTCCATACTTCACAATAGGAATTATTCGATAATGAAAATAGCAATAGTACAAACAAAACCAGTAATTAATGAAATGGAGAACAATATAAAGACTATATTATAAGAATGATTTGAAATTTAACAATGGTTGGAAAAGTAATTGATACCAGTTGCTTTTTTGATTATTATAAAATAATATGTTAATATTAAACAAGATATCAGTCGGGAATTTCATACATAATAAATATTTTATTACATAAATTATTCCATATTGGGGGGATTTTTTGAATTATAAGATAGATAAAAATAGCCTAGCTAATCAGGGGATAGTAATAGTTAATTGTATTAATAAATATGGTGAAATAGAATGGACCAAAAAATATAAGTATATTAAGAACAATGATATTGTATATGAAAAGTTTGCAAAAGGAAATAAAGTTATATTAAATAAAATATATATGGAAGGGTTATCACTAAAAGAATATATTGAGTATTTAAACGTTCATTATCCAGATAAAGAAAAAGTAGATATAAGGATTGAGTTAAAATCATCGTTCATAGTTAATGCAGATTTCAGTAATACTACTTTTCAAGGGAAAACAAAATTTAATCGAACAATTTTCAAAGGCAAAACAAAATTTAATAAAGTGACTTTTTTAGATGAAACAGATTTTTCACAGACAATTTTTTTAGATGAAGTACAATTTAACTCTGAAAGTACTTTTTATAAAAAAACTAAGTTTGTTAATACGACCTTTTATAAAGTAATCTTTAATAAAACTTATTTTCTAAATGAAGTAACGTTTTTCAACTCAGCATTTAATGGTGTAGTACGTCTTTCTAATGTTTTGTTCAAAAATGTAGATTTCAAAAATGCTTCTTTTATGAATGATGTGCATTTTGGTCCAAATGCTAATTTTCAGGAAGGTGAAGTAGTTTTCAAGGAAGCCTATTTCCATAAAGAAGTAGATTTTCGTTTGAGTACTTTTATAAAAGTAGATTTCAGTAGTTGTAAATTTTCAGATGAAGTGAGATTTGATGAAGTAGTTTTAGATAATGGAAAATTCTATAGAAGCGTATTCAAAAAGAGTTTATATTTTAAAGGGGATGTTTCTAAGAATTTAAATCTAGAAGATATTAATATTGAAAAAAAGTTATTCATAAATAATTATAAAACATCTATTAAAACAATGAATTTGCTTGTTAAGGATATAAGTGGTTTCATTGATTTAGATTGGCAGACAATGAAAGTTAAAAATATGATAATGTCTCAAGGAAACGATACTACATATAAACAGAAAGCAGATCAATTTATATTATTAAAAGAGAATTATAATAAACAAGGTCACTATGATGATGAAGATAATGCCTATGTTGAATTTAAAAAATGCATGAGAAAATCAAAAGTAAAGGGGGAAGGGATAGAGAATGGAATAAGAAAATGGTTAGCTATTGTATGGGAAATCATATGGTACATACCTAAATTAATTTTATTTGAGTTGATAGGTGGATATGGAACCAAACCTAAGAATGTTTTTATTACTATGATATTAACTATTCTAGGATTTGCATTAATATATTTGTATATACCAGCAATAAAGATTGATTTATCTAATGTTAATATGGTCAATTATAGAGTAGCTGCACTATATTATAGTGGCATTACTTTTTTAACTATAGGTTATGGTGATATTAGTCCGCTAAATGAGTTGACAGCAATGGTTTCTGTTGTAGAAGGATTTATAGGAATATTTTTAATGTCATATTTTACTGTATCATTTACAAGAAAGCTATTAAGATGATTCTTAATGGTTATTTTTTTATATTTTTATAAAAAACATTGACTTAGTAGTAAAACTATACTATTATATATTTAAAGATAGTATAGTTTTACTACTAACCTTGAGAAAGGAGTAATTCTTAATGAATAAAAATAATAATGAGCTAGAGTTTTTAAATACTTATAATAAAAAACAGTATGAAAAACCTTCAGTTACAGTTGACTTATTGATTTTTACAATAGAAGATGATGAGTTGAAGATTGTTTTAATCAGAAGAAATGAGATGCCTTATAAAGATTTCTTAGCATTGCCAGGAGTGTTTGTAAGAATTGATGAAACATTGGAGGAAGCGGCATACAGGACAATCAAGGAAGAGATAGGTAGTTGTGACATCTATCTAGAACAGCTGTTCACATGGGGGGATGTAGATCGTGACCCTAGGATGAGAATTATATCAATTTCTTATATGGCAATAGTATCTTCTGATAAGCTTAAATTAGTTAAAGGTGAGAGAGTTTCAGAAGTTAAACTCTATTCAGTAAATAGACTTATCGATAACAAAGAGGAATTAGCCTTTGATCATATGAAGATGATTAAATATGCTATAGAGAGAATTAAAAACAAAATAGCATATACCAAAATAGCTTTCGAATTTGTTGAAGAGGAATTTACGTTACCTCAGCTACAGAAGGTATATGAGATACTACTTAACAAAGCGTTATATAAGGCTAATTTTAGAAACAAGATAAAGGAGTTAGTTGAAGAGACAGATAAGATGACAGAAAAACAACCACATAGACCAAGTAAATATTATAGATTGAGGGAGACAGAATATGAACAGAATAAAGGAATTTTTAAAAGATGAGCTGACAGGATGGAAAAAATGGGAAGTAATATGGATGGTGTTTGCAGTTGCTGTAATTGTTTCACTATCATTATATTGGGGAGATAATGCAAGAGGTATCATTGCAGGAGTTACTGGTGTAGTTTGTGTAATACTTACAGGAAAAGGTAAAATGAGTTGTTACATATTTGGGTTAGTGAATACAATTCTTTATGCATGGATTGCTTTTGAAGTAAAATATTATGGCGAGGTTATGTTGAATGGATTATATTACGTACCTATGCAATTTGTAGGATGGTTCATGTGGAAGAAACATATAAACGAAGAAACAAAGGAAGTTGAGAAAACAAAACTTACTGTAAAATGGGAGGTTATTTTACTACTTATATCAGCTGCTTGTATATATGGTTATGGACTTATATTGAAAAGTTTAGGAGGTAATCTTCCTTTCTTTGATAGTATCTCTACTTGCCTTAGTATAGTCGCCATGATTTTAAGTGTTAGAAGATTAATGGAACAGTGGATAATATGGATTGTTGTAGATTTAGTAACTGTATATATGTGGGTAATGGATTATATTAATGGTGGAACAGATATTGCGACTTTACTCATGTGGATTGTCTATCTTCTTAATGCTGTTTTCATGTTCATTAAGTGGTTTAAGGAGAGTAGGAGGATAAGTAATGAAATATAATGTTGGAATGTACGGAGGTTCCTTTGATCCATTACATATAGGTCATATTCATGATATCATTAGAGCCTCATCAATGTGCAAGGAATTGTATGTAGTAATTAGTTGGTGTGAAGGAAGAGAATCAACGACTAAAGAGCTTCGTTACAGGTGGATAAATGATTGTTGTAGACATCTATCCAATATAAAGATTATTATGATAGAAGATGAGGCTGTTGATAAAGAAGCTTATAATACTGATTACTATTGGGAGAAAGGTGCCCAAGATATAAAAAGAGCAATAGCTAAATGTATTGATGTAGTATTCTGTGGTACAGATTATCTAGGCACAAATAGATTTGAAAGCTTATATTCTCCTGAAAGTGATGTAGTATATTTTGATAGAAATGAAGTACCAGTAAGTTCAACAGATATTAGAAAATGGGTATTTGATAACTGGGATTACATACCCAAAGTTTGTAGACCTTATTATACAAGAAAAGTATTGATTGTTGGAGGTGAGAGTACAGGTAAATCAACATTAGTTCGTAATCTGGCTCTAGCCTATAATACAAATTATGTAGAGGAAGTTGGACGAGATATTTGTGAATTTGCTGGAAGTGAAGAATTAATGATAATGGAAGATTTTCATGAAATACTATTGCGTCATAAAGTCAAGGAAATGGATGTTATCAAGGAAAGTAATAAAATACTCTTTGTTGATACTGATTCAATTACTACATTGTTTTATTCAAAATTTCTATTGACTGAAAAAGAGGAAATTGCTAAATGTACGTTACTGGCAGATGCAATTACTAACATTAATGAATTTGATTTGATACTATTCCTTGAACCCACTGTAGAGTTTGTACAGGACGGAACACGAAGTGAGATTATTGAATCTGACCGTGAGAAATATAGTAATCAAATAAAGGAGTTATTAGATATTCATAGTTTCAAATATCACTGTATTTCGGGAGATTATGTTGAAAGATTTAATGAAGCTAAGAAATTAATTGAAGAACATTTGGGGTTGAGTACTAGATGGTAAGGAAATAGTATACTAAAACTTGATTTTAGAATCAATATGTGATAAAATCATTTCAATTTATTAAAGGAAGTGCATATTATGTTATTTATAAAAGCAAACATTGCACAATTACATCATCATCACAAACAGCGCTTGTAGCCAGAAATGGGTGCAAGTGCTATTTGCATTTGCATCCGTGATGATAAAAAACGTCGTCCGGATGGACGGCGTTTTTTTTATGGTTTGAATTAAAAATTTTTTAGGAGGAAAAGAAAATTGAAAAATGTAAAAGGAACTTATGATTATTTACCACAGGAACAAATAATACGAGAGAAAATTATTGAGACTCTAAAAAAGGCATTTCGAATATATGGTTTCAATCCCATAGAAACACCTATACTTTGTATGCAAGAAATATTGGCTTCAAAATATGCAGGTGGTGCAGAGATTCTAAAAGAAATATATACCCTGTCAGATCAAGGAAAAAGAGAGCTTGGTTTAAGATATGATTTGACAGTACCTTTTTCAAGATTTATTGGCATGAATAAAAATGAAATACTGATGCCATTTAAAAAATACGAAATAGGAAAAGTTTTTAGAGATGGTCCTGTTAAGTTAGGAAGAAAAAGGGAATTTTATCAAGCAGATGTAGATGTAGTTGGTATTAAGTCTTTTTATTCAGAGATTGAATTCTTTCAAATGATTGATTATATTGCTAATGAATTAGGAATAAATATAGTTGTAAAATACAATAATCGTGCTTTGCTAGTAAAGTTACTTGAAATATTAGAAGTACCTAAGTCTGTTTCTAGCTCAATTATCTTAACAATAGATAAACTTGAAAAAATTAGCAGGGATGAGGTTATGCAAGAATTACTAGATAAAGGTATGTCAAATAGTAACGCAGAAGAGTTGTTAAGAATAATGGAGATGAATTTTTGTAAAATCTTGGAGTTAATTCAAGAGAGTAAGAATGAAGACGAAATTGAACAGTTTATTAGATTTAAAGAAGTACTCGAATCCATAAAACCGAGTATATATACCAACTATGTATTTTCACCATCATTGGCTAGAGGGCTAGAGGTGTATACAGGAACAATATGGGAAGTCTTTGTTGATGACGATAATTCAATGATTACATCTAGTATAGGAGCAGGAGGACGATATGATAAAATTATTGGGCAGTTCTTAAGAACAAGTGAAGAGTCTCCTGCAGTAGGTATGACTTTTGGGGTTGACGTATTAATGGAAGTAATCAAAGAAAAACAACAATTAGACAATACAACTGTTGTTGATTATTTGATTATACCTATGAAAGGTACCGAGTTGGAATCACTGAAATTTACAAATGAATTAAGAAAACTAGGGATAAAAGCAGATATGGATATGTCAGGTAAAAAAATTAAGAAAGTGATGAATTATGCTAATAAGATGAGTATAGGATATGTGACAGTTGTCGGTCAAGACGAAATTGAGAAAGGTTTTATTATAGTTAAAGAGATGAAGAATGGAACAGAGATAGAATTTAGGATTGATGATTATGAGAGTATAAGTAATTTTATTCAAATTTAAGTATGTAAATACTTAGTAGATAATAATACATGTGACATATCGATTTGGGAATTTGAAAAATTTCTGTTATTTCATATTAAAGCTTTTCATGATAAAATGAATACTATGAGTTAAGTATTATAAACAAAAACTTAAAGAGGTAATTGAAATGATACAAGGAATATATGAACAACTAATAAACAAAGAAATCGAAGACAAGATAGCTCATTTGGAAGAGTTAAATCAGGGTTCACAGAAAAAGCCTTTAGATGAAGCAGAGGCTCACTTGATATTATCCAAATACATTGAAGAAGTAGTACGAAAAGCATTAATATTCATTCGTGAAGACAATCGAACGGATAGAAAAGATAAAAGAAACATGGTATATCAAATAGAGTTATGTAATCGTTTGATTCAACTATTATCTGATAATCTTGATTTGGAGACATTTAATAATTACAAAGTATCTGAAACATCAGAACTACTTTTATCTATCTATTCAACATTAAATACTGCATCAGCACTAGATGATAAACTACTACCAGTTCGTCCTGCTACATCTATTGCAACCAGTTCTCTTTTTACAGGGTCAGTAAAAGAGCCAGATCTTGTATCTGAGTTAAAAAAAGAGATTCAGTCTAGCGACCGTATTGATATGTTGATTTCATTTATTAAGTGGAGTGGGTTAAGACTAATATTTGATGAGTTGAAGACATTTACTAAGGATGGGAATAAAAAGGTGCGAATTATTACCACCTGTTACATGGGAGCCACAGATGCAGGAGCTATTGAGAAGTTAGCCAAGTTACCTAATGTGGAGATAAAAATATCTTACGAAACCAAGCGTACCAGATTGCACGCGAAGTCATACTTATTCTACCGAGATTCGGGATTTACAACTGCATATATTGGTTCGTCCAACATGTCAAAAGTCGCAATGACAAGTGGACTTGAATGGAATCTCAAGGTAAGTGAAAAGGATTCATTTGATGTTGTGCGGAAGTTTCAAGCAACTTTTGAAAGTTATTGGAATAGCTATGATTTTGAATTATTTACATCAGGGAGTGAAGCTAATAGAAAAAAGCTGAAATCAGCCATTTTAAAAGAACGTAGTGGGGATTATGATAATAATATGACCTCATCTATGACCTTTTTTGATATACGTCCTTATGCCTATCAACAAGACATTCTTAATAATTTACAAGCTGAGCGTGAAATTTTTGGTAAGTACAAGAATCTCGTTGTTGCAGCAACAGGTGTTGGGAAAACAGTTATAGCTGCATTCGATTTCAAACAATATTATAAAAAGAATCCTAATGCTAAATTGTTGTTCGTTGCCCATCGTGAAGAAATATTAAAACAAGCAATGGATACATTTCGAGGCATATTGAAAGAGCCTGATTTTGGAGAGATGCTAACAGGTAATTATAAACCAAACTCATTAGACCATTTGTTTGTTACAATACAGTCATTTAAAAGTCAAAAGTTAATGAATAAGACCACATCAGATTTTTATAACTTTATTATAGTGGATGAATTTCACCATAGTGCTTCCAATTCTTATGGAACCTTATTGAACTACTACGAGCCAAATATTTTATTAGGATTAACGGCTACACCAGAACGTATGGATGGTAAGAATATATTAGAAATCTTTGATGGTCACATAGCGTCAGAGATGCGACTTCCTGAAGCAATTGACCATAAGTTGTTATCACCATTTCATTATTTTTGCGTATCTGATGACATTGATTTATCGGGACTAAAATGGACTAACGGAGGTTATCAGGTCAGTGACCTTACCAACCTTTATAAAATCAATCATGAAAAACGTCTTCGTACTGTTTTAAATAGTATGGAGAGATACTTAACCGATTTTGATAATCTAAAAGCACTTGGATTCTGTGTCAGTGTAGAACATGCAGAGTTCATGACAAAATCTTTTAATGATTATGGGATAGAAGCTATTTCAGTTACAGGTAAAACAGATAAAAACTTGCGTAACCAAGCTAAAAACAAGTTAAAATCAGGTCAGATTAAAATAATATTTACTGTTGATGTTTATAATGAAGGTGTGGATATTCAAGAAGTAAATACTGTTTTGTTTTTACGACCTACACAAAGTTTAACTGTTTTTTTACAACAGCTTGGTCGTGGACTTAGACATGCTGACAATAAAGAATGTTTGACCGTTTTGGATTATGTAGGAAGAGCTCATGAAAAATATAACTATGAAGAAAGATTCAGAGCCTTGATTCATAAATCAAAACGTTCTGTTAGAGATTCAATAGGGGACGAGGTTCTAAGGCTTCCAAGAGGATGTCATATAAAAATGGAAAAGCTAGCTAAGGAATATATTCTTAGCAATATTCGCAACGCTACTATTAACAAAAATGCTATTATAAGCAGGATAAGAACTTATCGGACAGAAACAAATCGCCCATTGACCTTAAGAAATTTTTTAAAATATCATGATATGAGTTTGATTGATTTCTATGGTAGGTCTGGCAATAGAAGTCTTTATTCCTTAGAATGTATTGCATTGAATAAAACTATGGATTCAAGTTATGATATGACTATGGTTAAGAGATTCAAGAATTTATTTTATATTGATAGTAAAAGATTGTTAAGTATAGGTATCAAATATTTTAGTGGTGATATGAAAGAAATTATAGATGCTAAGGTTACAGCTATTTTTTACTATAGTTTTTATAATAAAACACCCGATAAAGAAGGTTTTGATTGTATGAGTGATGGTCTAAGCAAGATTCGTGATAATAAGATGTTATGTAAAGAAATATTAGAGATTCTCACATATCAATACGAGCATATTAGTTTTGTAGATAACCATCAGCAAATGAATATTGATAGCCCTCTTGACGTGCATTGTACATATACTTCTAATCAAATATTAGCAGGTTTAGGGTATTATAATGAAACCGTAATGCCTGCTTTTAGAGAAGGAGTATTGTATATTGAAGAAGGTAATACAGATATATTCCTCATTACACTTAATAAAAGCGATAAAGATTTCTCAGAAGTGACTATGTATGAAGATTATCCTATTAATAATAATCTCTTTCACTGGCAAACACAGAATAGAATATCTGAATCAACACCTACAGCACAACGTTATATCAACCATATAAAAAACAATCATGATATTTTATTATTTGTTCGTGAATATAAGAAACGTAATGGTTTTGTGAGGCCCTTTATTTTTATGGGAAAAGCAAAATATGTTTCTCATAGTGGATCAAAACCAATGAGTTTTATATGGAAATTAGAAAATGATATGCCAGCTAGATTTTTGGAGGAGAATGTGAATCTAGCAAATTAGAATTAAATATGAATTAGAAAGTAAGTATCGTTAGGTAGTACAAATATAATTTAATCAAGGAGAAAATAATGAAGCGATGTTTTGGAAATAAAGAAGGACAACAACTCTATGCTAAGTATCATGATGAAGAGTGGGGAGTTCCTGTTCATGATGATCAAAAGCTGTTTGAGTTTATTATATTAGAAGGTGCACAAGCCGGATTAAGCTGGTATACGATTTTAAAAAGAAGAGAGGGTTACCGTGAAGCCTTTAAAGGTTTTGATCCTGAATTAGTGGCGAAGATGACAGATGAGGAACTTGAAGATCTTCGCAGTAATGAAAAAATAATCCGCAACAAGCTCAAAATCTATGCAGCAAGAACCAATGCCATCGTTTTTCTTGCGATTCAGAAGGAATTTGGAAGTTTTGATACCTATTTATGGGCATACATGGATAACAAACCATTGGTCAACAATTTCTCATCGATGGCAGATGTTCCTGTAACTACGGATATAAGTGATAAGATAGCAAAGGATCTTAAAAAGCGTGGTATGAAATTTGTAGGATCAACCATTATATATGCCTATATGCAAGCGATTGGTATGGTGGATGACCACGGGGCTGATTGTTGGAAAAGACAAATCTAAGTTGACAAATCCAAACCAAAATGATATATTGTGTATACACAACAAACACAATATTGAAGGGAGTTTTGTATTTGATAGCTTTAAAAGTTGAAAAATTAAATAAAAAATATGAAAAATTCACCTTAAAGATATTTCTTTTAAGTTAGAAAAAGGCTATATTATGGGATTCATCGGCAGTAATGGCGCAGGGAAAACAACAACACTTAAATCAATATTAAATATGGTTCATAAAGATAGTGGTGAAATATCAATTTTGGGCAAGAATTTTATCGAAAATGAAATTACATTGAAACAGGATATTGGTTATATCTTCGGCGGTGTAGATTTCTATACAAAAAGTAGAATTAAAAATGTGACCAATGTTATCAAGGGATTTTACACTAATTGGGACGAGGAAATATATACTTATTATCTTAAAAGGTTTAAACTAGATCCAGATAAAAAAATAGATGAATTGTCAGAAGGAATGAAGGTAAAATATTCATTGGCTATTGCGCTATCCCATAATGCCAAATTATTTATCCTTGATGAACCGACTAGTGGACTAGATCCTGTAGCAAGGGATAATATACTTGACGTATTTCAAGAATTAGTCGAAGATGGTGAGAGAAGTATACTATTCTCTACTCATATTACATCTGACTTAGAAAAATGTGCAGACTATATTACTTATATTAATAACGGTAAAATTGTTGCCAGTAAGACGAAAGATGATTTCATTGATTCATATAGGATTGTAAATGGCTCTTTGGATCAGTTAAATAATATAAAAAGAGATTTGATTTCTTATAAAATAAATTCTTTTGGCTTTACTGGTTTAATTCAAACTGACAGATTCAGTGAAAATGATGGAGTACGTGTTAAAGCACCTAGTTTAGAAGACATTATGATATATTATGCGAAGAAGGAGGATGATGATGAAGAATTTACTGTATAAAGATTTTAAATTGGGAATTAGTCCTTTTTTCTACTTTTTGCCAGTGTTAACAGGTGCGTTGATGCTTATACCAGGATGGCTGTATTTCATTGTACTTATGTATTTTTGTTTTATAACCGTACCCAATATGTTTGCAACATATAAGACTCAAAATGATCTCATGCTATCAATTATGATGCCTGTGACTAAAAAGAATATAGTTAAATCAAGAATGCTATCAGTAATTACATTAGAGCTACTCCACATTATAATTGCAGTTTTCTATGCAATCATTAATAAAAATCTATATAATAGCGCAACATATATATTCCTTGAACCTAACATTGCATTCTTTGGGCTTGTATTCATCATGTTTGCATTGTTCAATATAATATTCTTTCCAATGTTCTATAAAACGGCTTATAAATACGGTGCCCCTGCGATTGTATCAAATGCTGCTATTATAATATTTGCATCAGTAGTAGAACTACTTGCTCTGTTTAATCCAAGTATAAATATGTATCTAAAAGGACCTGATTCAAATAGTATATATTTACAAGTGGGTATTCTTGGTGGAGGGGTAATAATATTTATCATATCAGCAATAATAGCATATAAAATATCAGTTAAGAGATTTGGTAAGGTAGACATATGATAAATGTTGAGATATCTAATACATCTGAAAAACCTATCTACCAACAGTTGTTTGAACAAATTAGTTCACAGATCATTAAAGGTGATTTGAAAAGTAACTATGGCCTGCCACCAATAAGAACAGCTGCAAAAGAATTACGAATCAGCATAATTACAGTCAAAAAAGCATGGGAAGCACTTGAACGACAGGGATTTATTTATACTATTACTGGGCGTGGATGCTTTGTAGCAGAATTAACAGCTGAAGACATTAAAAACAAAAAAGATGAGTTAACACATAAGCAAATGGCAAAAGATATTCAGTACTATAAGGAATTAGGTCTTTCGTTATCAGAGGTAACTGAGTTGGTTAAGAAACACTATTAATAATAGAAGATAAAAGACTTCATTATATCTATCCGCTTAATATAGGCGGGTAGTTTTTTCTTATCTAGAATATTTGAAACATGAAAAAATGGACAAAGATAATTCACAAAATGTTTTTTATTGGTTATATATGAGTACAGAAAATGTTATACTGGAAGAAACAGAAATTAATATAAAAAAGATAAAAATAATTCAGTAATACTAAACAACTAAAGGAAGGTAGAAGTATGACAGAGAAAGAAAGATATTTACCATATTTGGCTGGTACAGGAATGGCTTTAATATTTGGATTTTCTTTTTTATTTACAAAAGAAGCACTATCTGAAATTGATCCATTTCATTTACTGGCTTTTAGATTTGGTATGGCAGTAATTGTATTATCAATTTTGAGGATAGCTAAAGTAATTAGAGTTGAATATAAAGGAAAAGCGATTCATAAACTTATAGCAATTGGATTGACACAACCAGTAGCTTATTTCATATGTGAAATTTTTGGTATTAAGCTAACTAATTCCTCAGAAGCTGGAATGATGATAGCTTTGATACCTATTGTAGTAACAATATTAGCAGTAATATTTTTAAAAGAGTTTCCAAGCAAGATACAAATAATCTTTGTAGGATTATCCGTTCTAGGAGCTATTTTTATTATTGTTATGAAGAGTAGCGAAATTGGTTCTAATATTATGGGGATATTATTACTTTTATTAGCCGTATTATTTGGTTCCATCTTTAATGTGCTTTCACGAAAATTTTCAACGGACTTCAGACCAGTAGAAATGACCTATACGATGATGTGGATTGGTGCAATAACCTTCAATGGAATTGCTATAATACAACACTTAAAGAAAGGTGAAATATCCAATTATTTAGTTCCTTTAATGAATGTTAAAGTAGTTATAGCAGTACTGTATTTAGGAATACTATCCTCAGTTATAGCATTCTTTTTAATAAATTATACGTTAGCTAAAATTGAAGCATCTAGAGCTGCTGTTTTCGCAAACCTATCAAGCGTTACATCAATAATTGCTGGAGTGTTAATTAGAAATGAACCATTTTACTGGTATCAGATTGTTGGAGCTGTTATGATTCTATCTGGAGTTTGGGGGACTAATTATTTTGGAGGTAAAAAGAATAGAAAAATGTTATAGTATAACATAGAGACATTAATAACTAAAATATATAATGTTGAAAGGAGTTTTCCTGAAGGAATGAATACGATTTGGAATTATATAAATGAAAATCAAGCTTTGATAAAAATTTTATGGACCATAATAGCTTTTGTGCTTATTATGTTAATCATTCGATTAATTAATCGTATTATTTATTCAACTAATAATGAAAACAATAAATATTATATAGCTAGAAAAAGAGTTTACTATTTTTTTAGTACAGTTTTTATTATAGTATGTGTATTTCTTTGGTCAGATGATACAGCTAATTTAACAACCTATTTAGGTCTTGTATCAGCTGGTGTTGCCATAACATTAAAAGATCTATTTGTAAATATAGTAGCTTGGCTTTTCATAATTATTAAAAAACCTATTAAAGCAGGTGATAGGATTAGCATTAATGAACAAAAAGGAGATGTTATTGATATCCGAATGTTTCAATTCAGCCTAATGGAGATATCTTCTTATGAAAATGGTGAGCAAAGTACAGGGAGAATCTTGATTATCCCAAATCACTTTATATTTATACATGGAATAGTAAACTATGATAAAGGATTTAAATATATTTGGAATGAAATTAACGTACATATTACTTTTGAAAGCAATTGGGAAAAAGCTAAAACAATATTAACTGATATAGGCAATAAACATTCATTGCATTTATCAGAAAAAGCAGCTAAAATGGTAGAACAAGCAAAAAAACAATATATGATTCATTATAAAAATCTCACACCAATTGTGTATACAGATGTTAAAGAAAGTGGAGTACAATTAACAATAAGATATTTGTGTGTGCCACGTCTAAGAAGGAATACTATAAACGATATATGGGAAGATATTCTTCATGCTTTTGGTAACGAAATAGATATTGAATTAGCATATCCAACAATGAGGATTAATTATAATAAATGACTAAAAAAATATCTAGGTTCTAGTAAAAGCACTTTTAGCATTGAAGTACATTTAGTATAAAATAAAATACAGGAGGAAAATAATATGCCAAACATCAAATATGAAATAAAAGAAACAATAGGTATTTTATCTGAAAATAACAAAGGATGGGCAAAAGAATTAAATTTAATTAGCTGGAATGATAGAGAACCTAAGTATGATTTAAGAGATTGGGGTCCTGAACATGAAAAGATGGGTAAGGGAGTAACTCTTTCTAGAGTTGAATTGAAAAAACTTAAAGAGTTACTTAATGAGTTAGATTTATAAAATGAAAATCCTAAAGATATACGTCTTACTATAAGATTAGATAAAGAACATTATGAAATCTTAGAGGAATATTCAAATGCTAATAAAATTAGTAAAAATCAAGCAGTAAGAAATGGCATAAGGAAGTTAAAGAAAAAGGATTGAAAAAAAAGAGGTATGATTGTAATATAATCCACAGTATTTTTTACCTTGACATTTTGGGCTACATATTATATAGTTATTATGGGCTACAAAATAATAGGAGGTGAATACGTGCCTAAAAAAGTAGGCAGACCAACTGATAATCCTAAAGGCAAATCAATTCATGTTCGGTTAGATAAAAAAAGTGAAGAAATACTTGAAAAGTATTGTAATGAATATCAAGTTAATAGAGCCGAAAGTATTAGACGAGGAATAGGTAAGTTGGAAAGCGACTTAAAAAACAAATAAAAAGAAGCGGTGAACGCCCGCAAAGCAATTACACCACTTCTTAAACCCACTATCAAAAATAGAGGTAAATCTATTATACCCTGTTTAAGATAGTAATTCAAGAATGGAGGTATGATTTTATGATTGATATCACTGAAAAATTTAATTATTTTGCAGTAAAAATGTTAGATGCAACTTATAGAGATTTTATTAATACAGACGTGGAATACCAAGAATTAGATTGCTACTTAGATAATAACAAGCATAGATTTGAAACAATAATTAATTCCTTAAATGAGCAAGATGGGAAGTTTGTAAAAGAATACATAACTAAACAATCCGATAAATTAACATGTGCTAATCAATGCTTATACATAGCGAGCTACAAAGATTGCATAAGACTATTAAAACTCCTAGGTGTAATATAAAAAATAATAGTCTAACTATACATTAATTAAGCTAATAAAAAACATGTCACTTATAAATTTTAGCTGACATGTTTTTTTCTGACCTACTTGCACTATAACCTAAACATAAAACTAAAATAATATTGACTTACCCCACACAATATCATATCATAATAAAAAGCTATAAATTACACTTCAACAAGGCAGGTGAACTAAAATGGATAAACAAAAGCTTTTATCTATGGACCCATACATATTATTAAGTATAATAAATATGAAATTAAGAGATGAATTCAGTTCTTTAGATGATTTATGCAGTAACTATGGAATGAAGGCTGAAGAACTTGAAAATAAATTAAATAGTATAGAATATAGATACAACCAGCAAACCAACCAATTTACAGGAATCTAGAGTAAAAGGCAATAAAATACCATTTGAAAATAGTTTAATTCAATCAAATCTCTAGTTGAAAAAATAAGAATTTAGGTTTATAATAATTACTGACTAAATTTACCAAAGAGAAAAAATATAGCTAACTGATTCAGCTTATATTTTTTTTGGGAATTAAGTTAGATATATCTAACATTTTATTTAAAATAAATTTATAATAGGAGGATGAACAACAGTATGGCAAAAAATAAAAAAACATTTATTTTAAAAAGGTTTACACCTTATATGGGCAAGAAAAAAGCACTTTTGCCCTTATCATTAGTATTGTCAGGAGTATCAGCAGGACTTAACATTTTACCTTTTGTTCTTGTATGGTACATAGTACGTGATATACTATCATCGCCCCAATCCATTGATATGTCAAATGTAGGCTTTTATGCGTGGATTGCTTTTGCAAGTGCAATGGGAGGAATAGTAGTATATTTTTGCGCACTATTAAGCTCGCATCTCGCTGCATTTCGTGTAGAGGTAGGAATGCAAAAAGTTGGTATGGAAAAAATAATATCTATGCCTCTTGGTTTTTTTGATAATAATTCAAGTGGAAAAATACGAAAGATTGTCAATGATGGAGCAGGAACAACTCATTCATTTTTAGCACATCAGCTCCCAGATATGGCAGGTAGTATCGTTTCACCCATTATACTTATAGCCTTGATTTTTATAGTGGACTGGAGAATGGGTATTGCTTCTCTAATTCCGATTATTCTAGGTTTTATAACAATGAAGTTCATGTCAACCACTATAGGTAAGGAATTTCAAAGAAAATATTATGATTCATTGGAGGAAATGAGTTCAAAATCAGTGGAATATATTAGAGGTATTCCAGTCGTAAAAACCTTTGGTCAAAGTATATTTTCTTTCAAACGATTCTATAACAGTATAATTAAATATAAAGAGATGGTTCATGCATACACTCTTCTTTGGAGAAGACCAATGTCTTTTTACATTGTAATCATGCAAGCAGCAGCATTCTTTTTAGTTCCCATGGCTATCTTTTTGATAGGAAGAGGAGAGAATCTTCCACTTGTATTAGCTGACTTTATTTTTTACATTCTTATATCTCCTATATTCACTATGTTATTGATGAAATCAATGCATTTTCAGCAAAATACGTTGATTGCCCAGCAAGCTATTGATAGACTAGATAATCTCTTAGAGTATCCTAACATGAGCTATTCCAGTAATGAAAAAAATATAAAAGATCACAGCTTAGAGTTCAAGGATGTAGTATTTTCTTATGAAGGAAGCGATAAACGTGCTATAGATAAAATCAGCTTCAAATTGAATCAAGGTGAAACTATAGCACTTGTAGGAGCTTCTGGAGGAGGAAAAACGACTATAGCCAGATTAGCAGCCCGTTTTTGGGATGCAGATGAAGGGGAAATATTAATAGGAGGAATTAATGTCAAAGATATTCCTAAAAAAGAACTTATGGACAATATTTCATTTGTTTTTCAGAGTACCAAGCTTTTCAAAGGTTCATTAAGAGAGAACATAATCTTTGGTAAAGAAAATGTAGGAGAAAAAGAAGTAAATAGAGCAATTGATTTCTCACAATCCAGAGATATCATAGATAATCTAGAAGATGGACTTGACACTGTAATAGGCTCAAAAGGAACATATCTCTCGGGAGGAGAACAGCAAAGAATTGCACTTGCAAGGGCAATTGTGAAGAATGCTCCTATTGTACTATTGGATGAGGCTACCGCTTTTGCAGATCCTGAAAATGAACATCTAATACAAAAAGCCTTAAAAGAGGTCAGCCGTGATAAAACTACTTTAATGATTGCTCATCGTCTTACAAGTGTACAGAATGTGGATAGAATATTGGTTATACAAGATGGTAAAATCGTAGAATCAGGAAAACACGTTGAACTTATTAAGAAAAATGGAACATACAAGAAAATGTGGGATGAATACCAAACCTCTATAGCTTGGAAGATTAAAACTGAAGAATATGTAAAAGGGGGAAGACAATATGCTTAAATATTTTCAGAATAAATATGCAATGTCTGAAAAAGGTGCAAAAGACCTTCTAAGATCAATAATTTGGACTGTAATAATGGAAATTAGCTTTATGGTTCCTGTAATCCTCAGCTTCAAGTTTTTAGATGAATACATGAGTACGCTTTTGAACTCTTCAAATAGCCAGAAAAACACCATTCTTTATTATGTTATTATGTCTATAGCATTTTTCATAGTAATGTTTGTTATTGCTTATTTTCAATATGATTCGGCTTACACTAAAATATATGAAGAGAGTGCAAGAAGACGTATTAGTCTAGCTGAAACACTAAGGAAATTACCGCTAGCTTTCTTTGGCAAAAAGGATATTGCTGACCTTAGTTCAACAATAATGGAAGATGCTACACAGGTAGAATTGCTTTTTTCACATTCAGTGCCTCAAATATATGCATCAGTATTGACGGTTCTAATTATGGGAATTATGTTGTTCTTTTATAATTGGAGGCTGTCTATTGCAGTATTTTGGGTAGTTCCAGTTGCAGCTTTAGTTTTTTATCTGTCTAAAAAGTTTCAAGATAAAATGCATTATAAGCTTTATAATATAAAAAGAGATATATCAGATAAAATTCAAGAAGGGCTTGATTCAGCTCATGAAATAAAATCTTACAATAGAGAAGAAGCTTATTCTGATAATCTAAATTCCAAATTAGACAATTATGAAAAATATCTTATTAAAGGAGAGCTTTTGATAGGTGCGTTTATCAATCTGTCATATGTATTATTAAAGCTTGGTCTTCCAAGTGTTATACTTTATGGAGCTTATCTTTTATCAACAGGGTCTATAGATATTTTTACGTACCTTGTCTTCCTTGTAGTGTCTGCACGTATTTATAACCCTATAATGGACGTAATGAATAATTTTGCATTGCTAATCTTTCTGAACGTTCGTATTAAACGTATGAAAGAGATGGATGAAATGCCAAGACAGGAAGGAAAAACTAAGTTTTATCCTAAAAACTACGATATTGAATTTAATAATGTAGATTTCTCTTATCAAGATGGTGTGCAAACATTGAAGAATGTAAGTTTTATAGCTAAACAAGGAGAGGTGACAGCCCTTGTAGGACCTTCTGGTGGAGGTAAGAGTACACTAGCGAAGCTGGCTGCACGATTCTGGGATATAGACAAAGGTGTTGTCTCTTTGGGTGGAGAAGATATTTCACAAGTTGATCCAGAGACTCTTCTAGACAATTATTCTATAGTATTTCAGGATGTTACACTTTTTAATTCAAGTGTCATGGATAACATTCGTATTGGTAAGAAAGATGCCACCGATAATGAAGTAATCAAGGCTGCTAAGCTTGCCAGGTGTCATGAGTTCATTAATAAGCTTCCAGAAGGATATGATACCTTGATAGGTGAAAATGGAGAGAGGTTATCAGGAGGAGAAAGACAACGTATATCAATAGCTAGAGCGATGTTAAAAGACGCTCCTATCATCTTGCTTGATGAGGCTACAGCATCCCTTGATACTGAGAATGAGAGTAAAATTCAAAATGCCCTAAGTGAGCTTATAAAAAACAAGACAGTTCTGATTATTGCTCACCGTATGAGAACTGTTTCAGGAGCTGATAAAATAGTGGTTATCAAAGATGGTTCTATAGTGGAAACAGGCACACCTTCACAGCTAAAAGAGCAACAAGGAATATTTGCATCCATGGTAAAGACACAATATCAAAGTAATTAATTATATATTGCTTTATAGAGAATAATAATATTAATCATAGCTAATCTTATAAAACTCTTGACTTAGAGTTAACTCTAGCATTTATACTAATCTTGTAATCAGGAGTACATTTTTAGTTGGCTATGGAAGGAGTTATATATTATGATCTATAAAGAGTATGGAAAGACTGGGAAAAAAGTGTCAGCAGTTGGTTTTGGGGGTATGAGATTTGATGAATCAGGGTCCATTGAAGAAAATGCAGAGTTGGTTCGTTATGCTAACAGTAAAGGAATTAACTATTTTGATACAGCACCAGGATATTGCAATGATACCAGTGAATTAATATATGGTGAGGCTTTTAAAGATATGCCAGGGCAATTTTATGTTTCAACAAAAGGGATGCCTACAAGATTTGATACAGCAGAAAAAGCAATTGCGGCAGTAAAACGATCAATTGAACGATTAGGTGTCAAGAAAATAGATTTTTATCATATTTGGTGTGTTAGAAAACTTGAACATTATGAGCTTGCTATGAAGCCAGGTGGACAATATGAAGGACTTCTTCAATGTCAAAAAGAAGGTCTCATTGATCATATTGTGTTATCTTCTCATCAGACAGGGAATGAAGTAAGTAAAATCTTGAATGATGGGAAGATAGATGGAATCTTATTGGGAGTGAATATACTTAACTTCACATATCGTTGGGAAGGTGTACAGACTGCATATGATATGGGGTATGGTGTTGTGGCTATGAACCCATTGGCTGGTGGAGCTATACCCACTCATGAGAAAGAACTTAGTTTTTTAGCTGAAGGAAATGGCTCAGCAACGGAAGCGGCATTAAGATTCGTAATATCATGCCCTCAGATTTCAGTTGCATTAAATGGATTCACGAACAAAGAGCATATAGATATGGCATGCAGGATTGCTGATGAGGCTGAACCAATGTCAGAACAAGAGTTAGAAAGAATCAAAAAAATGGTTAGTCAATCAATGAATGAAGCATGTACTGGTTGTGGCTATTGCGATAAATGTCCAAAAGGTATACCTATACCAAGTTTCATGCAATTATATAATGAGAAGCATGTTTTCCATAAATCTGATGAACAGATGAAGAATATCTTGAATGATTCTTTTGAATGGGGTATTCTAGTTGGTAAAAAAGGTTTGGAAAGTGAATGTATAGAATGTGGCCTATGCGAAAGAGAATGTACACAACATCTACCTATCATTGAACGATTAAAAGAAATAAGTATGTGGTCTGGAAATAAAAAAACTTAAGTTATATAATTCTTAGGAAAGTATTGCATTATATAATTACTTAATGTATAATGTGATTAATTTATTATAGGAGGATGTTTTATGAGTGGAGTAGTTCTTAACTAAATGAATTTAATATGTATCTTAAAAGTTCCAAGTACCATTTTTTATAGGGTCTATTTGTCGTACCTTTTAAGATTAAGTTAGGTTAAGAACACGGGTAGCTATTTTTATAAAACATTACTTTAATAAGTTATAATTTGATTTTTGTATCTATTATTGCTATTAATACCGTGCTTTGCACGGTTTTTTTATGCAAAAATAGTATATGAATGTAATGATATAAGGCTATAGGTGTATTCTGTGCACCTATAGCCTTTATTTTTTAAGGAGGGATGATATGTTAAATGCAGTAATGGAATATGCAGGTGCATATTCAAAAGAAAAAATGGAAGGTTTAATAATGAAAATGGAGAGTGATTAGTATAGTTGATTACATAAAGGAAATTGAGAACAAAGTTTCAATTGATGAAGGTATCATAGCAATAGAACAATATTTGATAAATGTATATTTTGAAGGTCCAATATCAAATAAAGAATTGGCGAGGAAATTATGTTTGCCTATACCACTAATAGTAGCTATCAAGAAAGAGTTTATAAAGGTTGGTATCATGAAACAGAATAGTGGGATAACCATGACGCCAAAGGGAAACGCTTATGTTGAAAATGACTTGGGGTATCAAGGTTTGAACAAAGTACTTTTTAATAAACTTAATAAAGGGTTATGTAATGTTGAAGAAACTTTCTTAGAAGAAATACTAATAATAGAAAAAATATTTAAGGGTAGACCTAATCCAGATTTTTCTATTGATCAAACTCATTGTACTTACATGACTAGTTTGAAAAGGAGTCTATTAGCACTTAAAAACAATACACTTATAAATAAAAAGATTTTATGTGTAGGAGATGATGACCTTGTTAGTGTGTCTTTAGGATTATTATTAAGAAAATTATATGGAGATGGTTATAAAAGTAAATCTGAAATTCATGTAATAGATATTGATGAAAGATATCTTGGTTATATTAATAAAATATCACATAAATATGATTTACCTATAACGTGCCATAAAATGGATCTCAGAAATAGTATGAATAAAGAACTTATTCATAAGTTTGATTGTTTTTATACAGATCCACCTTATACTATAAATGGGTTGCATTTGTTTTTATCAAGGGGTATTTCTGCACTTAAGAAAATCAAAGGGCTTCCAATCTTCTTTTCATTTGCCCATAAATCATATGATTATTCTTTTGAAATGATGAAAAAGTTTAATGAGATGGGACTGAGTGTATATAGAATAATGCCTAAGTTCAATGTATATGAAGGGGCAAGTATTATAGGAAATATAGGTCAGCTTATAATTTTAAAAACTACTTCTTATACTGATATTAATATTGAAGAGGATACATATTATAAAGAGTGTTTATATACCAAAGAAGTTAAGAGAAGTAAGTAATATAAAAGGGCAACAGTTTGAAAACCAGTAATATATTGGGTATTCAAACTGTTGCCTTAAGTATGATAATAAATAAACGTTTTTACTTATAATAAATTGGCAAGAATAAATCATTTGTTCTTATGATTACATATGGATACGTAATACTCATAGTAACAATGTCATCTTCACCAGGACTTAATAACTCAGTTGAGATTACAATATGATCTTGGGATTCGTATAATTCATTTACTTGTATATTATATCCTCCTGTTCTTTGTTCGCCATATCCGACAGCTATATATAAATATTGTCCATCTCTGAAGCTAAGTCTGAATGGGTTGAATTTTAAAATGTCAACGTTTTGTTTTATTACATCTTGCACATTTTCATCATCTACTACAGTATATTCCATATCCGTAACTTTATTAGAATCTTTAATTGATTCTTCGATGTAATTTAAATTGATTTCTGTTGGAGTGTCAACATAATAGTCTGATGCAGCAAATACAGTAGATGCCCCTAACAGTAACAAAACAGCTGTTAGTACAAAGAATTTTTGTACATTAAAAACCTTACTCATAATCTAAATTCCTCCTCATAAAAATGATTGTATTTCGAAATACTTTACTTATGATAACACTAAGATAATTATAGAACAATATATAATGTGAAAATAATACGAATATTTAGTTTTGACGCAATATTTATTTATAATATTAATATTATTCAGAAAAAAATATTATTTCTATTGTCCTATAATAATTTCACCTCAATTCTAGTTTTTAAAAGTTCAGGAATTATTAGATTAAAAGCATTATTAACTTATATTTTACTGGATATAAATCTTATGATACTAAGGCTGCTACGGGATACTTTCCACCGAAAGAGCAGTCTTTTAAGGTTACATAGTAATCGTCTTGTTCTTTCAGTTTTGCATACATTTATCAATATATGGGTATTTTTTTATATAGTCATCTGTAATCCTCCATTCATTATTTTGATTATACAGAATGTAATGCTGATAAATATACCATATTTTACAAAATAAATGCAGTATAATATTTATAATTTTATAATAATTAAAAAATATTATAAGTCAGAAAAAAGAATTTATTCTGACTAAATTCGACTAACAAAAAAATGATATGCTTTCAACTGATAATAAGATATAATTATGTAATATATATTTTTAAATGGAGATGATTATAATGAATAATAAATTATTGAATGATACTATTTCATCAATTAAAGAACAAAACCTTGACGTATTGAATATAGTAGTTCGTCAAGATGGTAATATAATTGCTAAACACGATTTTGTAGAAGAAAAACCTATTTTATTGTGGTCGGTAAGTAAAACATTTACGTCAATGGGAGTTGGGATTGCAATATCTGAAGGTTATTTTAAAATTAATGACCATATCATAGATTTTTTTCCTGAAATTCCACAAGGAAAAATTAATGAGTATACTAAAAAAATAACTATACATGATTTGCTTTGTATGGGTTCTGGACATACAGAATGTCCAATTGAAAAGGCGGATTGGAGTAATGGAAATACCCATGATATCTGTCAGCTTTTTTTTGATGAACCAGTGGTTTTTGAACCGGGAATTCATTTTACATATGATAATTCTGCAACTTATATGCTTTCAAAAATAATAAAAATAACTACAGGTACTAGCCTAGATGAATATCTTGATAAAAAGATATTTCAATATTTGAATATCCCAAAACCAAAATGGGATACTTGTCCAAATGGAATACCTCAAGGATTTTCTGGTCTGCACTTAACAGCAGATCAATTATCTAGATTCGGACAATTAATTCTTGATAAAGGAGTTTGGAAGGATAAGCAACTCATTCCTACAAGGTATATAGAACAAGCAACATCTGTCCAAATTGAAACCAGTGATTTTAACCCATACTTTGCCACAGAAGATCATCATCAAGGATATGGGTATCAAATATGGATGAACTCATACCCTAACTCATATCGTATGGATGGTTTATATGGTAACTATGTTGTAATGCTTCCAGATAAGAATGCAGTCATAACCTATGTTTCAAATGAGCAGCAAAATATGACAGGAGTCCTAGAACTTACCTGGAACACATTAGTTGATAAATTATAAAAGTACTAAAAATTTCTTGGATTTTTATATAATAAAATCTAAAATAGCTAATAGTATTTCTAAATAGAAGAAAAAGTGTTTTTGTGATTATATTGAAAGGGACTTATTGCAAAATAGTATATGTATATGTGAAGTAGTGAGGCAGGACGCCGAACCCAGCTTTTTGCTCAGGACGAGCAAGTAGCTGGTGAAACATATACATATACTATTCTGCATAAACCAAGTCAGAACAAAACTCTTTTTCTGACTTACTTGTATTTACTAAACTTAAATGAAATTAATATTATCACAATGTATATTATATGCTATAATTAATTACAATATTGATAAGAAAACATTAGAAAAGCGTAAAGGGGAACAATATGCATAACACGATTCTTGTTGCTGAGGACAACTGTGAAATATCTAAAGTAATAAAATTATATCTTGAGGTTGAGGGTTATCAGGTATTTATTGCAGATAACGGGCTTGACGGTCTTTCATTAGTAAAAGAAAATAAGATTGATCTTGCAATTCTTGATATTATGATGCCAAAAATGGACGGCTATGAGCTTACCCGTGAAATAAGAAAAATCAGTAATATCCCTATCTTGATTTTATCTGCTAAGAATGAAGATATTGATAAAATTCTAGGACTTAACATGGGTGCTGATGATTACATAACTAAGCCATTTAATCCCCTTGAAATTGTTGCTAGGGTAAATGCTGCTCTAAGAAGGCATTACCAATTAAGTGGTAACGAAAAGAATAGTGGTATATTGAATCTAGGAGAGTTAACTCTTGATACAAACAACTGCCGCCTGGTTAAGCAGGAACAAGAAATACCATTGACAGCTACAGAATTCAAAATTCTTGCATTACTAATGAGGGTACCTGAACGAATCTTTTCAAAAGTACAGATAATAGAACATATAAAAGGTGAATACTTTGAAACCGATGATAATTCCGTTACGGTGCATATATCTCACTTGCGTGAAAAAATCGGTATGAATAGAAATGGTAATCAATATATAAAAACTGTGAAAGGTTTGGGATATAAAATTGAAGATAAGTAATAAAAGGCTGGGTTTCTTTGGAATAATAGTCCGCAATTTTATCATATTTACTGTGAGTGTTTTAGCAGTTCTTATTATTGCATGTATTATCGGAATTGCTGTAATATATTTCGATTTTGCTAATTATTATTCTGCCCATTTTGAGGATAGTAAAGAGCTTTTTATCGAGGGTAATTATGATTCTTTTCAGCGGGAAAGATTACTTGGAGAAAACGGTTTTTTTACTGTTTTTGATGATAAGAACAATGTAATCTATAGAAGTGAAGGTGCTGAATCTTTTGTTTTAACTAAGAAGCAAGTGGATTTGATACCGGAGAGTGAAGCTGGACTTACAATATCAATAGATGAATATATAGGTCAAGATGATAACAAATACATCATTGTTGCATATGAAACAGTAGATGAAGAAGATAATACTATCAAATCAAATATAATACTTGATAGTAATTTTAATATATTATTCTCAGATATCCCCAATATAGAAAAAAGACTTTCAGAATCGGACTTCAACCTTTTAACAGGAAAATATAAAGATGATATTAATATCTCAAAGTTAAGTTATACTAGTAAAAATGGAAAAACATATAATGTGGTTTTTTGCCGTAACGTTGATTCCGATAACTTGAATACCTCTATGAAGGTTATTAATTACATTGGGATTGCTTATCTAGTATTTTTTGTTGTTGCAGTATTGTTTTTTGTAATCAGTCTGAATAAAAAAGTAAAAGAACCTCTCTTGCTTTTAGGTAACGCAATAAAGCACATTGCAGAAGGTAAGACTGATAAGATTATAAAATACAAAGGACCTAGAGAATTTGAAGAGATCTGTAACAGCTTCAATGATATGGCTTTGAAATTACACGAAACAGAAAAGAAACGTATTGGGGTAGAACAGGAAAAACAAAAGATGCTGGCTGACATTTCTCATGACTTAAAAACACCTATAACGGTTATTCAAGGATATGCAAAAGCTGTAGCTGATAAAAAAGTAAACGACAACGAGCGTAGTGAATATCTCAATACCATATACAAAAAGTCCAATTCACTAGCAGAGCTTATTAATACATTCAGTGAATATAGTAAGCTTGAAAGACCAGATTTCAAAATCCAGACTGTAAAAACAAACATCAGTGAATTCGCAAGAAATTATCTCATAGATAAGTATGAGGAACTAGAATTCTTAGGTTTTGAGCTTGATATTCAAATACCAGATGAAGTTATTTATTGTATGCTGGACGAATTTCAGATGAAGCGTGTATTTGAAAATATTATCTCAAATACTGTAAAATATAATGAGAAGGGTACTATCATATCCTTTGTTCTAGAAAGACTAGATGATAAATGTATCATTCGTATCGGAGACAATGGTATTGGAATTACTGATGACCTAAAGAAAACTATATTTAATCCATTTTCAATGGGTGATTCCTCACGTAGCAAACTGAAAGGTTCTGGATTGGGAATGGCTATAGTCAAGAAAATCGTTACTGCTCATAGAGGAACAATTGAACTTATACAAGAAAAGTTGGAGGGGCTATCTGTGGTATATGAAATAACTTTCCCCCTAACAGAAGAGGAATAATAATATGTTAATAAAAGTTAATGAAGTCACCTTATTTTATCAAAAATATGGTTCAGGAAATCCTTTGATCATGCTTCATGGGAATGGTGAAACACACGAGATTTTTAATAGGTCAATTTCACTTTTACAAGAATATTTTACTGTGTATGCTATTGACTTCCGAGATCATGGAAATAGCTCTAAGGTATCTGAGCTGCATTATGAAGACCATGCTAAGGATATCTATGAATTCATTAATCAGCTTAATATCAAAAATTCTATATACTATGGTTTTAGTGATGGAGGAATTGTAGGGCTTATGCTTGCGTCAGAATATCCGAATTTGTTTTCAAAGCTTATTGTCAGTGGTCCTAACATTAATCCAAAAGGGTTGAGGATTTGTTCAAGACTCATGATGAAGTTAATATATATAATAAAAAAATCTCAAAAGGTTAAGATGATGTTACAAGAACCCAATATATCTTTGCCTGACCTTTCAAAAATTAAGGTACCTACTTACATAACTGGAGGAAGTTTTGACGTTATTACTAAAAAACATCTTTGTTTAATTCATGAAAACGTAAAAAATAGTATATTAAAAATCTTTAAGTATCATACTCATACCAATTATATTGTAGATAGTGATATTATTGGTAAATACATCATTGAAGTATGTAAATAAACTATTTGAATTAAGATTGTCTGAGAAGCAATCTTTTTTTGTTGTTTTTATTAGAGTAACATTAAGAAATCTTAATGTAACATTTAAGAAATTTTAATGTTTATTTTGAGATAATTTAATTTTAAGATGATAAACTATGTTCATAGCTTGGAGGTGAGGTTGTGAAAGTATTAGCAATAATTAAAGATATTGATGTAAATAATACAGAACGATTCAATGTATCTTTAATGCCAAAAGAGAGGCAAGAACGTGTAGAACTTTTTACTGATAAGAAGAAAAGAAAACGATTTTTAGCTGCGGAACAAGCAGCTTCCCAATTCACCGCCATAAGCTTTGGTATTCCTGTTTCAAAATTTAGTGGAGGTATCGGTGAAAAACCTTACTTGAAGGATTATCCAGATATCTCAGTAAGTCGTTCATATGCTGGGGAGTATATTGTTATAGCCGCTGAACATTCATACAATATTGGTGTTGATTGCGAGGCGGTACAAGAATTTAATAATAATATTGTAAAATATTTTTTTACTCATAGAGAAAGTGAATATATTGAATCATCAAAAGATAGAAATACAGCATTTACCTTGCTGTGGACTAGAAAAGAAAGTTTTATTAAATGTATCGGAAGAGGAATAGATTATCCTATTAATACAATTGATGTGACACCAAGAGAAGATATAGATAATATTCACAGTGATAGACCAATATTTTCTGAGAATGACAAAGTAAATGATTATTATATTAACAGTTATATTTTTGAAAAACTTGTTATATCAGTTTGCAGTGATAATAATGATGCTTTTCCCATATTAGACCATATTTATAAAGGAGCAGTCAAATGAATAAAACCATACTTGATTTTTTTGATAAAACAGTAAGCTTATATCCAGAGAATGTAGCTGTTGGAGACAGTGAGTCTGAGATTACCTATAAATTACTACAAGAAAAGGCTAAAATAATAGGTTCTACAATTGCAGAAAATGATTTGATAAAAAAGCCTATTGCAATTCTTATGAATCGCAATATTAATGTTACTGCTGCTATGTTAGGGGTTCTGTACAGCGGAAATTTTTATGTAGTTCTTGACTGTGATTCACCTTTTGATAGACTAGCAAAGATAATGGATACCCTTACACCAGCAGCAGTCATATATGAATCAGAATTCCATGACGTAGTAAATAATTTTCAAGTTGAATGTCATAAGATGGATTTTGGAGAAATTATGAAAAAACAAGTAAAGAGTGAGTTGCTTGATAAAGTCCGTTCTCAGATTCTTTCCACAGATCCTGCATATTCAATATTTACTTCAGGGTCAACAGGAAATCCAAAAGGTGCGTTGCTTACTCATCAGAACGTTATAAGTTACATTGATTGGTTCATTACTTGTTTTAAGATAGATGAGAAAATAGTATTTGGTTCTCAAACACCACTTTATTTCAGTATGTCAGTTACTGATATGTTTGCTTCGTTTTTTACTGGTAGTGCATATCAGATGATACCTAAGGAGTTTTTTACATTCCCAATCAAGCTAATAGAATTTATGAATAAGCGAAGGATAAATACAATCTATTGGGTACCATCAGCTCTAGGAATTGCAGCTAAATTAGATTTATTCAAATATTGTAAACCTAAGTACCTTGAAAAAGCTCTGTTTGCTGGAGAGGTCATGCCATTAAAATATCTTAATTATTGGAAAAAGCATTTTCCACACTTAATGTATGCTAATCTGTTTGGACCTACTGAAACTACAGATATTTGTGCATATTACATTGTTAACCGAGATTTTTTAGATACACAGACTTTACCTATAGGTATAGCTTGTAGTAACTGCCGTTTGTTTGTTGTGGATGAGAATGGCAATGAAGTACCAAGAGGAGCAGAGGGAGAGTTATATGTTTCTGGACCTTTTATAGCTAAGGGATATTACAAAAATAGAGAAAAGACTGCTCAGGTTTTCGTGCAGAATCCATTACAGAATGATTATCCTGAGATAGTTTATAAAACTGGTGACTTAGTAAGACAAAATGAATACGGTGAGTTCGAGTATATAGGTAGAAAAGATTTTCAGATAAAACATATGGGCTATCGTATTGAAACTGGAGAGATAGAAGCTGCTTTTGGAGCTGTAGAAGGAATAGAGCTTGCAATTTGTATCTATGATAGTGAAGATGATAAGTTAATATTGGCTTATGAAGGTAAAGAAGAGATTACAAGTGTTCTTAGAGCAATTGCTGAAAAATCATTGCCAGAATACATGCATCCACATGATTATAAAGCTTTTGACATTTTTCCCAAGAATGCCAATGGTAAGATAGATAGGAAAAAACTTAAAAATATTATATTAAATTAAAAGGAGTAGATTAGAATGGAAAAAATATACAAGATTCTTTCAACAATAATACCAGGAGTAGATTACAAAAATGCAACTAACTTAGTAGATGGCAAAATATTAACATCCCTTAATATAGCAGGACTTGTAGCAAAGCTTAACTATGAATTTGATATTGAAATTACACCAATTCATCTTGTACCTGAGAATTTCAATTCTGTAGAGAGTATATATAAGCTAGTAGTATCACTTGATGGAGAATAATTGATATGCCATATCTTATTTTAATACTATTATTAATTTTTACTTTTGTAACTACTATAATTTATGCTGTTTGTCCATACAAACAGCGTTACATTATATTACTAGCCTCAAGTCTTATATTTTATGGGATATTCTGTGGATTTGGAATAATATTTTTGATAGTAACTATTTTGATATCATATTCTGCAGCAATAATAATGGATAGGATTCCCCTAAAACACAGCTTAGAAGGACTTCCAAAGAAAGAAAGAAAACAACTTAGGGCAATAATAAAAAAGAAAAAGCGATTTGTTTTAGCAATATATGTAATTATTAATATAGGTATTTTATTAACACTGAAGTATTTTAATTTCTTTGCATCATCCAGTATAGGGCTACTTGGATGGTTAGGTATTAATGTTTCGGCACCAGTAATTAAGATTGCTCTGCCTCTTGGAATATCTTATTATACTTTGCAGTCAATCAGTTATGTAGTAGATGTTTTAAGGGGGAAGTATCAATCGGAGAAGAATATCTTTAAAATAGCTTTATTCATAAGTTTCTTCCCACAAATGCATGAAGGACCTTTTGGAAGATATGATGCCCTTATGCCTCAGATGACAAGTGGAGAGCAGATTAAGATTAATAACTTATATAACGGTATTGCTCAAATGTTTTGGGGTATGTTCAAGATATTTATGGTTGCAAACAGGGCTGCTATCATATCCGATGCTGTCTTCAAGAATTACGAATCTTATGGAGGTTTCACAGTTATTATAGGTGTTATTGCATATACAATTCAATTGTATGCTGAATTCTCTGGATATATAGATTTAGCAGCAGGAGTTGCTAAGATATTTGGGATTGGACTCGCTAAGAATTTTGATATGCCATTCTTAGCATTGAATGTAGGGGATTTCTGGAGAAGATGGCATATATCTCTAGGAGGTTGGTTCCGTGATTACATATTCTATCCTATATCCACTTCCAGAGCATTGATGAACCTAGTAAAAAACCTACCAGCTTTTTTAGCTAATCTTTTAACAATAACCATCCCCTTATTTTTTGTTTGGTTTTTAACAGGACTTTGGCATGGTGCAAGTTCAAAATATATTGTTTATGGACTTTACTATTTTGTACTAATGATTATATTTAATGTGATTTCTCCTTTGGTAAATAGAGTATTAAGTAAGAAGAATATAACTTCTGAAAATAGGTTTATCAAAGGATTAAGATTAACAAAAACTCTTATACTTGTTGGTATTGGAATGCTTATGTTCAGAGCAGAGAATTTATTGGTTTTTCGTCAGATGCTAGGGTCTGTTTTTTCAAGAGGTTCAGAGTTTCAACTCTTTAGTGCGATTGAACCTAATGACTTCATAATATTCATACTTTCATTCATAGTAATACTACTGTCGGTGATTATGAAGTTGAAAGATATTGATATAGAAAGCAGATTTGAAGCGCTTTCATCATATAAGAAATACTGGATTTGTTTTTGTGTGTTTTGTATTATAGTTATTTTTGGTGCGTATGGGTTAGGCTATATTCCACCTGATCCTATTTATGGAGGTTTCTAATGAAAAGATCAAAAATCATTCTAACCGTTTCTAGTTGTTTTTTTATTACAGCTATTATATATATGTATATATGTCTCATTGTTTCTCCAAAATCAATTCATGATTCTGGTGGTACAAAATATTATAGAGGTATGGGTTTTCTTGCTGAGCCTGAGAATTCAATTGATGTAATGGTATATGGAAATTCTGATGTTTATGCTGGATTCGTACCAGCAAAATTGTACGAGAAATATGGTTATACATCATATGCTTCTGGTACTGTATTACAGACAATTGGTGATATAAATCGTTTGCTAAGGCAGACACTCAAGACTCAAGCTCCAAAAGTAGCTATCCTTGAAGTTGACTGTCTTTATGAAAAAAGACATAAAGCTTTAGATGATTCTAATTTTTTGCTTGCTCCTTTTGTGTTTCATGTTAGATGGAAAGAGTTAAAATTTAGAGATTTTTATACAATACCTAATAGATCTAAGAAATATGATATAACTAAAGGGTTTGTTCATTCTGATGAGATTAATAAGTATGATGCTGGGAATTATATGGGAAATAAGAATGATAAACCTCTACCAATACCTAGACGAAACTTAAAACAACTTAAGAACTTTATTAAGACATGTAGAACTAATAATATAAAAATCCTTTTTCTAGAGCTTCCTAGTGCATCTTCATGGAATTACGCAAAACATAATTATATAAACCTTGTGTCAAAGGATTTAAATATTCCATTTATAGATTTAAATGTAAATGACAGTGATTTCAAAATAGATTTTTCAAGGGACTTTAGAGATAATGGAGATCATATGAACATTTTTGGTGCTAAAAAAGCTACAACTTATGTTGGAAGATATTTAAAAGAAAAATATAGTTCAATACTATCGGATAGACGTAATGTTAAAGAGTATGCTCATTGGCAGGAGGTTGTAGATCATTTCGAGAAAGTATTATAAATAATGAATGAAGTAGATGATTAGAATGTTATCTGTAGTTGTTACATTAATAACATTGAGTAGTTTAGGTATGTTATTATGTTTTAGGGGAAAGAAATCCCTCTATCCAGTAGTGTATATTGGTAAGAAATTACTTGCATTATTAGATGAGGATTTTCTATATATAAATGTTTTTATAATATTAAGTACGTCACTTGCCGGAGCGTCTATATTAGGAACAATAGCTATATTCTTATATCATAATTTTAATGACTTAACAAGTTATATATATGTAGATGGATTTGTATCAACTGCTTTACACCTTACCAAATATTTAATTTATATATATGACATGAATAATGATGTTACACAGGTTATTGTAAAATTAGTTCTTTTTATTATTGGAGTCATGACTCAATTCATAAATGAAAGAGATGCAGAATATCAGTAATTGGTATTGATATTAAATCCTTGTAGATAAGCACTACCCGTTAAAGGGATAGTGTTTTTTTTACATGTAATTAAGGTAAAAGAGACTAAATTAATTTAGGTTAAAAATATATTTATTGACATGACAACATACCACTGGTATAATTA
>NZ_BTPU01000021.1:0-12486 GCF_036985595.1 Vallitalea maricola
AAGCCCTTACATCAAGTTACGATGAAGGGCTTTTTAACGTCTACCACTACATATTACATTATTATAAACCTAAACATCAACTTTGTAAAGAAATAAAATACATCAGAACCACTCTTCATTTATTTATGAGTTCATCTTGCAATTGTATATGAGGGTACAGAATTAAATTTATCCATCATATGCTTATATCTAACCTTTTTTCTTTTTCTTTATTCTATCATTTGAGATTATTTTATGCAAATGAAACCCACACCATAAAGAGCTATCTCTCTAGAACTCATTTTCTATTAAGAGATAGCTCTTCATCCATCAATCTATTGCATACTTCTTAAATCTAAAGCTTTATAACTCAGAAATAACAAGAGGTTGGTTACCATAATAAGCATCTATGAGTAATTTTTTAGCCTCTTGGAAGCTTGGAAGCTTTGGAGATAATTTTGTCGCTACTGCTGATATGGCTAGATCTGCAAAGTCATCTAGTTTAGCCATAAACATACTTTCGTCTATACCTGCTTCTGCAAAATTTGAAGGTATACCAATTTTTTTGCTAAATTCCATAAGATAATCAACTAATTTTTGACATAGTTCTTTTTTATTATCACCTTCAATGCCTAATCGTTTTGCAAGTTTAGCATAAGATGCATGAGGACTGGCAAAAGCTGTTGTATATGGTAACAATAAACCACATACCATACCATGTGGAAGCCCAAAATATGCTCCAGGCTGATCAAATCCATGTGCAAGCCCAGCACACGAATTCGTAATAACAACTCCTGCAAGACTTGCTGCCACATGACAAATCTCTCTGGCATTAGCTTTTACATCTTGATGCCTGCTCGATACAGAACTTTCTAAATTCTCCAGTATGTCTAAAGCTGCACCTACTGCAATAGAGATAACCATAGGAGAGGCTGTTTTGCATACGGATGCTTCTAAAGCATGAGTTAATGCGTCCATACCTGTATTAGCTGCTATTGTTTTTGGAAGGCTATCTGTAAAATTAGCATCAAGAATAGCATAAGCAGGTATTAGCTCATTAGATAACATCAGATGTTTAGCTTTGGTTAATTGATCCATAAATACAGCTGCTGAAGTTGTTTCTGAGCCTGTTCCAGTAGTAGTTGGGATAGCTACCATTATGGCTTTTACACCTAGTTTTGGTAAATTATAGGGTACAAGGGCATCCTCCATGCTCATTTCAGGATATTCATAAAACAAGTGCATAGCCTTAGCAGTATCCAGTACAGAACCTCCTCCAATGGCAATAATTAAATCAGGATCAAAACTTTTCATGTCATCTGCTGCCTTAAGGATATCACTAAAAAAGGGTTCATTTCTTATATCTGCAATAAATCTACATTCTCCATTGTTTTCAGCAACAAGCTTTATAATCTGTTCCTTAATAGTATCTGATAGAATTCTTCCGTCATAAATAACGACTGCTCGTTTTTTATCCAGTTGTCTTATAAAGTTTATAGAACCTCTTCCTACAATAAAATGACTGTTAACAAGAGGTGAATATTTATTATTCATAATTTTATCTTCCTTTATATCTTAATGAGTTTTAATGTTAAATAGCATCAAGGTAAGCTCTTATAGATTGAATATCTTTATCCACTTGCTTTTTAACTTCATCAATATTATTAAATTTGATGACACCTCTTATGTATGAGTGAATATCAAGAACTATTTTTTTGCCATATATGTCTTTTGAAAAGTCTAGTAAAAAGGTCTCAATCGTTATATAACTGTGGTCATCAACCGATGGACGCAGCCCAATATTAGTAAGTCCTTGTACCATTCTATCATCAATTTCTGATAAAGTAGCGTACACACCATTATTAGGCATTAACTTATTTTCTGCCACTTGAAGATTAGCGGTTGGCATACCAACAGTTCTTCCCAAAGCTTTACCATGAACAACCTCCCCTAGCATTTTAAAGGTATGTCCCAAAAATTCATTAGCCTCTGAAATATGCCCTTCAGTAATGGCATCTCGAACAAAGCTGGCTGTAATAGCCTGTCCATTTTCTTGTACAGTTTCAGGACAGATAACCTCGTAACTATATACTGATGAAAAATGTTTAAGGGTTTCCATATTTCCACTACAATCCTTACCAAACTTACATTGTTCACCAGCTACTACTACTTTTGCCCCTAAACTATCAATTAAAATCTCCTTTATAAATGTTTCAGGCTCCATATCTGCGATCTCTGAAGTAAACGGATATGAAATCATGAATTGGGGACCATCATTACTCAAAACAAGTGCCTTTTCTTCTTCTGTATATATCACTTTACTTACCCCAAAAAGGTCTGCTGGTTGATAGTCAAAGCTTATTAATACAGAAGTAAGGTTTTTTCCTTCCTGTTCAATAAGTTTATCAATAACAGCTCTGTGCCCTCTATGTAATCCATCAAATTGTCCAAAAGCTACACAGGTATTTTTATCTATGTTAACATCTTTACTATTAATATGTTTCATGTCATGCTCCTTCCTTTCTTACCAATGACTCAAATTAATGTGTTATAACTTTTTTATATCTATGACACATTACTTTTTCGCACTGTCATACGATAAAGTGATAAAATAATGATACCGATTAAATACCATGCAATAATGTAGTACCATAAGGAAGCTCCGTTAATGATTCCAGGTATATAAGATGCTATTATAATGATAAGTGTCATAATTGGAAGAACAGAACCACCAGGCGCACGATAATTACCTTCAATATATTTATTTTTCTTACGTGCTACAAGCAATGAAACACAATTAATGGAAATAGTAATAGCTGCGAACAAAGAACCAATATTGACTATTTCAGCTGTAAATTGAGGAAAACATGCTATTATTATACTTACAGCCGTAACAACAATACTAGCTATAACAGGCGTACCTGTTTTACTATTTATCTTATTCAGAGATTTTGGAAGCATACCACCATTAGCTATGGCTCCAATCGCTCTTGAAGTAATGGCTATCAAAACATTCATGGTTGTAAGTAATGCTAGAACAGCAGAAATGGATATAACTTTAGCAAGCCAAGGAAATGCGGTTAGCTTAGTAAAAGAAGCTGCGTACAGAGGAATAAAGCGCATACCTGGATTTTCCTGAAGGAAATCAGATGTAATGAGTCCCACAGTTGTTAGAATAATCATAACATATAAAATAATAACGATTCCCATAGCTATACAGATTGATTTAGGAACATTTTTGTTAGGATCTTTTACTTCTGATACGATAAATGCAATGGCTACAATGGAACCATAAGCTACCATAGCATTAGGAATAGCACTTATAAATCCTGTTCCCCCCTTAGAACCTTGTGTAAAAAAAGGAGTAAGCAGGCTGGAATCCCAACTTTTCCCAAATAATCCTACAAATACAAATACCACCATGGTACATGTCAATAAAATAACAAGTATTGTGTTGACTTTACCCGCCGCACTAATTTTAAGTATATTAAGAATACAGCAGAATATACATGCAGCAATAGCTAGAGGAATCTGCATACCTTTAAATATAGGAAAACCTACACTTAAATAAGTAGCTATATAAATAGCCGCAAAAGCTATACCCACTATATTAGCATTGAGATATCCCCAAGCAGAAATCCAACCCCAAATCTTACCTTGTTTTTCTGTTTTTCCTAGAGATTTTGAAGGAAATATAAAAACACCACCTGATTTAGGAAAAATAGTAGAGAGTTCGGCTACCTGAAGACCATACATAAGAAGTACTATTGCAGCTATAATCCATGAAATAATGGCAGCAGGACCTGCATAGTATATTGTCATCCCTGACAAGGAAAATATGGCACTACCAATCATTCCCCCTACAATCATAGTAACGCATGCAACTAAACCAAGAGAACCTTGTTGATTGTTATTCAAATTAGACATAAAAAACCTCCTCTTATTTTGTTTTGCTACATAAATAATATTTTTTAAACATTTAGTAACTTCACCGTTAAGGAGGTAAATTCTTATTTGTAATTAAAATTAATTAGCTATTTTTGACTTAATATTTGAGCCGTATCAAGATCAGTAACTAATGAGTTAATATATCCGCCTCTTAAAGCGCCAAGTATTGCAGGAATTTTAGACTTTAATCCTGCTACTCCTATTCGCATTGGTATTTTAAAGAAATCCTCTAATTCAACAGAAATGACACGCTCATCAAGTGGTGTTTTAATTTCTTTTCCGTTTATATCGAAAAAATGTGCACATATTTCACCCACTGCGTTTTTATCAATACAATATTCATAATCCTCTTTCTCCATGGTAGGAAGTATTTTTTTATTTGTTGCATCTCCTATACCAACAACAGCAATGGAGCAGGATTTTATCACACTATATGCTTCATAAAAGAATGGTTCATTGATAATTGCTTGACGTAGTCTAGGATTATTAACTACAACTGGAGCATAGAGTACAGTGGATGTTGCATTTATTTTTTCACTACAACGATGAACGATATCATCAACCTTAATCTTTGTCTGTTCATTATTCCAGCCACCCATAAGTTGTGTAATCGTAACATTATTCGATTTTATAGCAGGCATACAATCAACTAAGGCCGACATACTTCTTCCTCTTGAAAAACCAATAATATCTCCCTTACTAATAATTCCCGCTAGATATTCAGCAGCAATCTTACCTATTTCTTCATATACATTTTCTTCTGATACATTACCCGAGATTCTCACTGCTTTTAGACCAAACTTTTTTTCAAGTTCTGTTTCCAATCCTAAGTTGGTCTCATCCACACCTTCTATACTAATACGAACAATACCCATCTTAATGCATTTACTAAGCATTCGATTCACTCGTTGCCGGGATATGTTCATATTTTTAGCAATCTCTTCCTGAGTAAGTCCAGATTTATAGTAATAATTTGCTACTCTTATATAATCTAATCGTGAATTTCCGAAAGAATTCTCATTAATCATTTCTTAACACCACTCCATTTTATAAATAATATAATATTAGCTAATTATCTCACTTATCGATGTCAAATGCAACTCTGTACTCATAGATACAGCACTAACATTTGTATACGTTACTAAATATATCTTTTATAAAATATCGTGTTATACCTTAAATACCCCAAAATAACTTGAAAAATATTACTTTCCAAACTTGACAATAATTCTATATGTAGATGGATCTATAGCTTTATTAAATGCTTTATCTATTTCTTCAATGGATATAATGTCAGAAATCAAATCCGATACAGTAACAAGCTTATGTGATAATAATCTCGTAGCAGCAAGAAAATCCGTTCTTCTTGGATTAACAGCTCCTGTAATAATCATTTCACTAGAATGAACCTTATTAACACTTAGTTCTATTGGATTATCTGGATGGAAAGAACTATACATGATAACTCTTCCAAGTTTCCCTGCCATAGCAATACTATCAGCAGCAAGTTCAGATATTGCAACCGTACAAAAAACCACATCTGCACCACGTCCTTCGGTAAGTCCCTTTACCTTTTCAATGGTGTTCTCATTTTTAGAATTAATCACTATATCTGCACCAAGTTTTTTTGCCACTTTAAGTCTTTCATCATTTAAATCACAAGCAATTACTCGAGCACCTCTTAATTTTGCAAGTTGTATATGAAATGCACCCATAATTCCTACACCAATAACAACAACATCATTGCCTAATTCAATTGATGCATTATTAACACTATGAACACAACAAGCTAATGGCTCTGTTAATGATGCATGTGAGAGGTCAATATCATCAGATAATTTATATACACGCTTAGAATCTAACAACATGTACTCTGAAAATCCTCCAGGACCTACAAATCCCTCATGTATAGAAGTCTTAAACGAATGTACACATTGATTTTCAAACCCTTTTCTACAGTAATAACATTCACCACAAGATGTTAATAAGAATATTGCAACCTTATCACCAGGTTTTACATTCTTTACATCTTTCCCAACTGATTCTATGATTCCGGCAACTTCATGTCCACCAGCAAATGGATACCTTTGCATAACGCCATTATATACACGTTGTTCAAGTGTACAAATTGCGCAAGAATCAACTTTTAGAAGTACCTGTTTATCTTTTGGTTGTTTTAATTCTAACTCGTGTGTTGTAAGCTCTTTAACATTTGAGATAACACTTACATTATATTTACTCATCTTCAATCTCCTCCTATGCACTTAAAATTTTGGATTTAACTCTTTGAGAGCAGCATCTACACTACAATCTTCATGGATAAGTTTAGCAATAGCAGCTGCATATCTAGCAGGATTTTCGTGTCCCCATATATTACGTCCCATAGCAACACCAGCCCCACCTACTTCCATAGCATCTTTAATTTCTTGTAGAAGTTGACGTTCTGGAACTTTCTTAGAGCCACCTAAGATAACCACTGGAGCATACACGCTCTCTGTTAATTCTTTAAAGCTTTCTTGATCACCTGTATAAACTGTCTTGATGATGTCAGCACCTAATTCAACGCTTTGTCTACAAGCAAAAATAACATTTTCAGGTGTTCTTGAATCATCTCCACCTTCAAAACCTCGTGGTAACGCCTCAGAAGTTACTGGAATACCCCATTTGTGTGCATCCATTATATTTCGAGAAAGATTACTTAATATTTCATTTTCAAACTTGGATCCAGGAAATCCCATTGTAATGATGGAGTCTGCTCCTATTCGAATAGCATCTTCTGCTGTTACTACAGTTTGAAGCGGTTTTGAGCGATCTCCTAAAAAAGAAACGCCGCCATCAATACGAAGAATGATTCCTTTTCCAATAAAATCCTCTCCAAACTTTTCTGTCATACCTACTGTTGTCAAAAAAGCATCTGCTCCAGCTTCAGCTATCTCCCTTATAATCTTCCCAGGATTTTTCAACGCAGGAAGCACATTAAAATTTGCTCCGTGATCCATTGCCATAATAAATGTTTTTTTGTCTGGTCTAAAAATGTGATTCATTCGATTTGTTGTATTACTCATAAATAAAACCTCCCAATTACATTTGCTCAATGTTTGATATTTTGTAATGCGAGTATATCGTAACATGCATTTGAGCATTTGTCAACCTGTAATTACTTTTGTAATTATCTCAACAAAAAAAGGTACTGTATTATTTCTAAAATTCTAAATACAGCACCTTTTTTAATCTATGTTTCACTCGCTATCTAATCACTGGTTTATTGTCTTTATTATTATTCTATACATTAAGCTTCCTCTTAATTTCATGCCTGACCCTTTCTGGTAACCCGTCCTATAGACCGATAAAAATTATTTTTAATTCATCTTATATAATAGAGCGTAAGAAAAAACAGGATATTTTTTTAATTAAGAGAATTTCATAATTACATTTGTTTATTCTGTAACACAATATATCTACTGCTACTGCATATATAATCTAGATATTGTGTTTCACGAATTAAATTATAAATTCTGAAATTCTCTCAATTAAATAACCTGTTTTTAAATAACATAATAATTTTCACTATGGATTTTTCTTCCAACAAAGTGGACTTTTGAACCATTCAACATACCCATCTATCGATTCAATTTCAAAGCTAGCTAACTGGTAAAATTCTAAAGCAAATTCTAATTAAGCTTCTGGTTTAGCTGTAACCATCTTTCTTTCACTTTCATACCATGTGGAGTAAGTTAACGTACCTTAATAATTTTACAGAACTTTATTTATTTTTATATATAACCAAAAAAATATTTATATCATCCAATACCACCATAAAATATCCCTAAGATATAAACTATAATGGTAAGACCGCAAAATATGTATTTTGCCATAGGTTCAAACCATGGTCCAATCTTTTTATTTCTTCCTAACTGAGCTTGTTCCCTTGCAAATTTTGTACCACATACCCAGAAGAACATTATTCCTGCCAATAATGCACCAAGTGGAATAATATAAATGGATACTACATCCATCCAAGTACTTAGATTATTTCCATTTTCTACTATAAGACCTACTCCACCGCTTATTAATGCTATTATTAAAATAGATAATCCCCTAGAGAGTTTAAATCTATTCTGCAATGTCTCAATAGGTGTTTCTAATAAATTCATCAAAGATGATATTCCAGCGAATAATACTGCTACAAAGAAAATAATTGCAAATATTCTACCTGCGGGCATCAATTTGAATACACTTGGCATTGTTATAAACATAAGTGGTGGTCCTGATGCAGGATCAAGGTTGAATGCAAACACAGATGGAATAATAACCAGTGCAGCAAGCATTGCGGCTATGGTATCAAATATAGCAACATATTTAGCCGAATTTACAACGTCTTCATCTTTTCTTAGATAGCTTCCGTAAACCAAAGTTCCTGATCCAGCTAATGATAATGAGAAGAATGCTTGTCCTAAAGCATATACCCATGTCTTAGGGTCTTTTAAGAATTCCCATTTAGGTAGTAATAGATATTTATAACCTTCCGTTGCACCATCCAATGTCATGACTTTTACAGCTAGAATTATAAATAATCCAAAAAATGCTGGCATCATGAATTTATTCACTTTTTCAATTCCTTTTGATACGCCAAAGAACATTATGACAAAAGTTATTAATAGTCCTGCTAAATGCCAGCCAGTACTTCCTAATGTCCCTGCTATTTTACCAAAATAAGCTCCACTGTTTTCAGCATTTGTCAGACTTCCTGTTATGGAACCTACTGTAAATCTAAGTATCCAGCCAACTACAACTGCATATCCAATAGCAATACCCAAAGATCCTATTACGGGAATCAATCCTATTAAATCTCCGTTTTTCTTCCCTCTTCTAGCAACAGCTTTTTTAAAGGCTCCTAGAGGACCTGTTTTCATTGCACGACCAAAAGACATTTCCCCGATTACTCCAGTAAATCCAATAACAATTACAAATATCAAATAAGGTATCAAGAAGGCTGCACCACCAAATTGTCCTACTCTGTATGGAAACATCCACAGATTACCCATTCCTACTGCTGACCCAATACACGCAAGTATAAATCCCGTCTTAGAATTGAATGCATCTCTTTTCTTTGATGTACTAACTTTATTACTCATTTTCTCACCTAGCATAATGAAATAAAAGACTTCACATACTCTTCCTTTCTAGACTATTATTTATAATCTTATTTTAGTCTATAAGAGCTATCTTATTAAATAGGTACGCCATAAAATTTATACAGCAATGCTCCTTTATGATAAGTCAAAATTCTATTATCCTATATAATATCAGATTCTAAACATAATGTCACTATCAAGACATATATATTCTTTTATTAATTATCCTGTGAATATTTTATTTTGATGATTTATAGACCAAATATACTTTAATATAGAAGAAAGTAGTGTTTAAAGAAAATATATGATGATAATTTAGAAAGGATTCATTTCATAAAATAACTCTCATGAAATTCCATAATAAAGACTCTGTATAGCTTTTATAGGGGTATGGGATAGGCCATTATTGGCCGAACATATAGCTATACAGAGTATTATATTGATTATTATTTATCCAAAGGTTCAAGACTCGCTTGGAAATGTCTAAGAATAGGTGGTTCCCAAGTTATCTTATATCCTTTTACATCTTTTGCTCTTTCCTTAATAGCAATTAATGCATCTGCCATTACATCAAAATGTGCTTGAGTATAAACACGGCGAGGAATAGCTAATCTTGTAAATTCAAATGATGCTTGTAATTGTTCTCCTGTATCAGGGTCATTTCCTAACATATAAGAACCTATATCACATGTACGGATTCCGGCTTCCTTGTATAATTCAATTGCTAGTGCCTGACCTGGGAATTCATAATATGGTATATGAGGGAACATTTTTTTAGCATCTATAAATAATCCATGACCTCCTACAGGAGCTTGGTATGCTATTCCTGCATCATCCAATCTGGATGCAAGATATTCCATCTGTCCATTACGATATTCTAAGTAACTTTCGTCAATACCTTCATTCAAACCGATTGCCAAACATTCAAGGTCACGACCTGAAAGTCCACCATATGTAATAAATCCTTCAAAAGATATTGTACGTCCTTTTACATCTTGGAACAGTTTTTCATCATCTTTTACACCAATTAATCCACCCATGTTTACGATTGTATCTTTTTTGGCGCTCATAGTGAACATGTCTCCATATGAGAACATCTCTTTAACTATCTCTTTGATTGATTTATCTGCATATCCTTCTTCTCTTTTCTTGATAAAATATGCATTTTCTGCATAACGAGCAGCATCAATGTTCATTCTGATACCGTATTTTTTACAAACAGCGGCAGTTTCTCTCATATTCTCAATTGATACAGGCTGACCTCCTGCTGAGTTGTTAGTTACTGTCATAACAACAAGAGCTATTTTTTCTGGCCCATATTCGTTAATTAATTTCTCTAATTTTACTACATCCATGTTACCTTTGAAAGGAGCTCTTACTTCTGGTTTCTTAGCTTCTTCAACAACACAATCTATTGCTCTCGCACCAGTAAGTTCAACATGAGCCCTTGTTGTATCAAAAAACATATTAGATATAGCATACTTTCCTTCTCCCATTAATATACCAAATAGGACTTTTTCTGCCGCACGTCCTTGGTGAACAGGCTGAATATATTTGTACTCAAAAATATCTCTAGCTGTATCTAAAAGCTTGAAATAACTTTTTCCTCCAGCATAAGCTTCGTCACCAACCATGACACCTGCCCATTGTTCCTGACTCATTGCATTGGTTCCACTGTCTGTGAGCAGATCAATATACACATCTTCGCCTTTCAAATTGAACATATTATATTTTGCTTCTTCTATCTTTTGTTCTCTTTCTTCACGTGTAAGCATTTTGATAGTTTCAACCATTTTTATTCTAAATGGTTCTGGTACATATTTTTTAGCCATCCAATTACCTCCATACGTATTATAATTTAACTAAAGAGCGGGTATTAATAAACCCTTCAAGCAAATATAATTATGTAAACTAATAGTTGTAAAATTATTTATTTATCTAAAGCGATAGCTTCTATTTCTACCAAAGCATCTTTTGGTAATCTAGCAACCTGTATTGCTGCTCTTGCTGGATAATTACTATCTCCAAAATATTCTTTATATACTTCATTCATAGCAGTAAAATCATTCATATCCTTTAAGAAAACAGTTGTTTTCAATACATGTTTTAAAGTTACCCCTCGCTCTAATAAAATTTGTTTTAGATTTTCTAGAGATTGTTTTGTTTGTTCTTTTATTCCACCATCTGGGAATTGTCCTGTAGCAATATCAATTGGAAGTTGTCCTGAAACAAAGACTAATCCTGCTCCTGCAGTCCCCTGAGAATATGGCCCAATGGCTTCTGGAGCATTTTTTGTAGCTATAGTTTCTTTCATATATTTACCTCCTTATAATTTTTTATTACGATAATATTATTTTATCACCACTATAATTTTCAGTCAATATATTTAGAAACTTTTATCACATTGCATTTTTTTTATTACTGTGATAGTCTATTCTATATATTAATAAATGATTTATGAAAGCTATTAAAATATACTGAGCAGGTGAAATTATGGATAATAATACATTAAAACAATATACTAATCTCGTAAAATTCTTAGGAAAAACTCTAGGTCCTGATTATGAAATCGCTTTACATGATATACAATCAGATTCAAAGTCCATTGTTGCCATAGCCAATGGCCATATTAGTGGAAGAACTGTTGGTGCACCAATGACCAACTTAGGACTTGAGATAATTGCAAACAAAGAATATAAGGATAAAGATTATAAGATAAATTATAATGGTGTCTCAAAAGACCAAAGATTATTACGTTCCTCTACCTTCTTCATAAAAAATAATAATGAAGAACTTATGGGTATGTTATGTATTAATTTTGACGATAGAAGATATACAGAGCTCAGTGACAAAATATTACAGCTTTGTCATCCAGATAAATTGATAGAAGAAAATAGTAAATATAATTCTGTTGATTCCATAGTAGAAAACAGCTCAGAAACATTCTCTAATTCTATCGAAGAAGTAACTGACACTGTTTTAAACAAAGTACTTAAAGATAGTAATATACCCGTAGACCGTCTGACACAGGATGAAAGATTACAGATAGTAGATATCCTAGATCAAAAAGGTGTTTTTATGCTAAAAGGAGCAGTCAGTACAGTTGCCAACAAATTATCTTGTTCAGAACCTAGTATTTATAGATATTTAGCTAAGATAAACAAGAAAAATACATAAACTCACAGGAAATTGATACTTTAATCATTAATCAAAAAACTCCTAACTGATATCTCAATTATTATCAGTAAGGAGTTTTTATATTTTTTCATTAAATAAAACTGTCAATAAAATATTTTCAATTCTTTTCAAATCTATCAACATCAAATTCTGTATATATCTTAATATTATTCTTAGCCAAAAGTTCGGCAGTTAATCCTTCACCTTTTATACGTTTACCCGAAAATGTTCCATCATAAATTAATCC